>CAZHLB010000120.1:6658-12526 GCA_964533005.1 uncultured Saprospiraceae bacterium | reverse complement strand
GTAATCCCAGCGAATCGGCTTCGGGTCGAGGCGGCAGTTGTTGTTGATGGTACCGTTTACGCAGCGGTTGATGGAAAAATCGTAGCCCACCTCGCCGAATTGCCAAATCATTTTCGCCCCCGGCAAGGCGTAAAAAAACACGTTTGCCAATTCCATGCGGTCAAGGGCGGTGGCGAGGATTTTTGTGCTGTAGCCGCCGCTGGCGTTGCCAAATTGAAGGTTTTTGTACATCAGCCGCTCCTCGTCGTGGCTCTCCATGTAGCTGACAATGTGCGGGTTATTCCAGCCACGAGCTTTGTAATTGATGCTCCAGCCGAAGTCCCAGTTGCAGGGCGGCGCATTCGGGTAGCCCATCGTCGCTTGGTTGAAATTGCAGTTGCCGTTGCCCCAAAGCATCATGCCGTAATTCGCCAATTCCTTTTCCTCGGTGTTGTCGGCGAAATGTTCCAAAATCACGTAGGCGTCGTCCTCGATGTCCCAGACAAAATCAGCGTAGTCCTTCCAAATGGCGACCCGCCCGGCGTCGTATTGCGCCATTGCACCCGAATTTCCGATGGTCACTTTTTGGGTGAAACCTTTCGACAGGTCGAAGCGGAAACCGTCCACTTTGTACTCTTCGAGCCAGTAGCGCAGGCATTTTTTCGTGAAAGTTTTGGTCGCCAGGCTCTCGTGGTTGAAGTCGTTGAAGACGTTGAAATCGTGCGTCGGCGAAATGTTCAGCCAGGGATTGTTTGCCGCCGGGCGGAAATTCACGGCGTCCCAATAAAGCATGGCGAGCGGGCTTCGCTCGTGCGCATGGTTGAAAACCACATCCAAAATCACCGCAATTCCCCTCGCATGGCACTCGTCCACCAGCATTTTGAAAGCCTCCGGCGAGCCGTAATATTTGTCCAAAGCCGCATGAAATGTAGGGTTGTAGCCCCAGCTAATATTCCCGTCGAACTCGTTCACCGGCATCAATTCAATCGCCGTCACGCCCAGCCTGTCCAAATAATCGAGCGTGTCCCGCAAGGTTTGGAAGTCGTGCCGGTTCAAAAAATCCCGCAGCAGCATCTCGTAAACCACGAGCTTTTCCTTCGCCGGGCGCTGAAAATCAAGCACTTGCCAATTGTATTCCGGTGTACCGGGTTGGATGAGGGAAACGTTGCCGTTGGTCTTGCCGGTAGGATAAGACGGCAGATTTGGAAAAGTAAGCGGCGGCACAAAAGGGTCGTTGAAAGGGTCGAGAATCAACTCCGAATAAGGGTCGCCGATGCGGATTTCCCCGTCCACGATGTACTGAAAAGCATAAAACTCGCCCGGTGTCAGCCCGCCGATTTCAATCCACCAGGTTGTGCCGTCGGGCGTCCTTTTCAATTGATAATCAGTACTTGGCGTCCAATCGTTGAAGTCGCCGACGAGAAAAACGTGCTGCTTTTGCGGTGCGTACAAAGCAAAAAGCACCTCCGAATCGCTCAGGTAATTGATGCCCAAATCCGCCCCGGCAGGCAATGCCTGGGTCACGGTTGGCAGCGGAACGACGTAGGTGAAAGATTGCGCCAACGTCTGCGAGCCATTGTCGGCGGCAAATTCTACAACATGCGTTCCCGACCCACTGACCGTGATGTCGTGGTTCAAAGTAGTGCCCGTCGTGCTGGCGAGCAGGTTGCCGTTGTCCTTTAAAGTCAGCGTCGCCGATTCCGACGACACGCCCTTGACCTCGATGACCTCGCCATTTTGCGCAAAAATGCTGCTCACCGAAGGCGAAAGCAGAAAGGCTGAAAACGGCAGGTTGTCGGGATATACGTCATAAAAAATATCCGCCCCGCCCACGTCTTTGCCTTCCTTCGAGCCATCGGCGTTGCGGAAAACGAAGGCGAGTTGTTCAATCACCTCGTTCAGGTCGGTCACGTTGTAAAATGACTTGATGCTTGGCGAAATCAAGTAGCTGAAAACATTGGGCTGCCCGGCGACCGGCGTCATTTTCCAGGCGGTATTTGCCACGCCCCAGGTCGTCGGCACGTGTTTCCAGTCGCTCGGCGAAGTGCTGGCGGAAGTAATCAAACCCGTGTGGACATAGACGTCGCAGTTGCAATTTGCAAGCCCGCCCGTGCCTTGCGTGGCGTCGTAAAAGACGGTGACCGGGGCGCTTGGCTTCGGGAAAACGGGGTCTGTCCAGAGGATTTGAGCGGAAAGCAGGTGGGCAAAGAGACAAGAGAGGATGAGCGTAAGATTGAATTTCATATTGTGAGTTTTTTAGCAAAGGTAAACCCGTTAATATTTCATCTGTCATGGAATAGGTGCGAGCAAGACGGGTAGTAGGGTTTAAATAGTGAAACATCACTTTTTTTTCTTTCAACACATAGTCACATAGAACACATAGAGTTGATAATCAAAAAACTATGTGAACTATGTGACTATGTGTTGAAAGAAAAAAGTGTCGTTTAAATGCGGCTAGCTACTTACATTGGGCAAAGCCCAAAAATCCCCCTTTTCGCTGACGCCACATTCTGCCGCTCAATTCAAGTGAATAAGGAAGGCAACCCGCCGGTTAATCTGGTTTCCCTCTTTCGAGCGGTCGTTCACCAAAGGTCTCGAACTGCCGTAACCTTTCGCTTCGATGCGGTTGGCATTCACGCCTTTCCCGGTCAGGTATTTGGCGACAGCGTCGGCTCGTTCTTGCGACAAAACCATGTTTTTGTACCTGTCGCCAATGACGTCCGTGTGTCCTTCCACTTTGATTTTTAATTTAGGATTGCGGTTCAGAAAACCCGCCAGCCGGTCAAGTTCGCCAAATGATTCAGGCAGCAAAATGCTTTTGCTTTGCTCGAAGAGGACGTTTTTCGGAATGTACTTTTCCAACGTATCTGCATGAACAACAGCGGGTTCCGTTTGCTGCGGCTTGGCTGGTGGCTTCTGGCTTTCTTTCACCTTTGGTTTTGGTTTGGCAGGAGCGGGTTGTTTTTTTGCCTCGACAGGCGGTTTTGGCTTCACTTTTTGAAAAGGCTTCGGCGCCGGCGTTTGAAAAAAATATTTGCTCTCAATCACCTTCGCTTTTGAGTTGCCTGCCGCTTTTTGGCTGGGCAATTCCCAAAGCAGGCGGATTTCACCTTCAATCAAGGCATTGAAATATTCCACCTTCAAATCGTATTGCTTGCCTTTTTCCAGCTTGACCTTTCCTGCAAACCTGCCTTCATCGTGCAAGTCCCAAGCATCAATGACGAGGACATTTCCAACCCAAACACGGATGCCGTCGTCTACCCTGGCGGAAAAATCGAAGGTGCCGGTTTCTGGTGATTCGAGCCTGCCTGTCCAACGGATGGAGCAATAGTGCGGGTCAATGCCTGCAACAGGCGGGACGTCGTTCCACGACAGGTCAATTTTGGAGTCAATTCGTGTGGCTACTTTTTGATTGAACTCAATTCCGTCGAAGTATTCAGCCTTCAATCCAGGCTGCGCAAATAGATGAATTGCGAAGTGTAGCGTGAACAAGAGGAGGAACATTCGTTGATTCATAATTCAAGCGTTTTTTTGGAAATTAAGGAGGCAGGCAAAAGGCGTTCTGAATTTTTGGGACGAAACGCAAAAATCTGGCGTTACAAAACAGCGAGGAACGAAAGGACACCCTCCCCTCCCCCAAAGCTTCCCTGTTGAAAACTTACCGCTGATTTCATGACTAATCATCTACAACAATAGTGACTCGCTTTCTACCTTGCCGTCGCAAATTCACTTCACTACGATGCACTTTCGAGGCTGTTTCTGCCGGTAAAAACCGAACTATAAATGAAGAAACAACCGGCAGCAAAGAGGCTCGGCAGGCTCGGCAAATCCAAAATTATTATGAGCAAATTGGATGAAAAAATTGAGAACTACCACGCAACGCTGAAAGGTATGGGTGGCAAAAGCGCCATCGACAGCGACCAACTCGCAGCCATTGCAAAATCGCTGGGACCTTCCATCTACAATGCGGACTCCTCACTGGTGTCCTGCTCCGACCCGGTAGAGTTGCAACGGGTCAAGAACAACTTCTTAATCAAAAGACTTGGCATGACGGACGAGGCGGAAATGGATGCCGCTATCCAGGCTGTTTGCTCGGAATACGATTCCCGGCAAAAGCAGCGGGTGGTTTTTTACTACCTGCTGGCGCAGAAACTCGGCAAGAAAATTTAACCGAACCAAGCAAAACGAGAGAGGCTGCACCTGCGATAGGTGGCAGCCTCTTTTTTTTTAGGGAGTATCCAGCTTCATTTTTTGAGTTTTTGAAAAAGGTAAGCCCGTTAATTTTTCTATCCCTTTAGTTTCAATTCAGCGAAGGGCGTTCTCACTTTGTTCATTTTATCCTTTCACCAAACCTGTTTGTCATGAGACATCTTTTCCTCTCCATTAGCTTGGCAGTTTTCATTGCCACTTCCCTTTTCTCACAATCGTTGACTTTTGAAAGAACCTACGGCGGCGACACCTACGAAGACGCACGCAGCATCACTCCCGCAGGCGATGGCTGCTTCGTTTTCACCGGCTTGGACAAAAGCAGCGACGACCCCACCGGCGACACGTACCTGACCAAAATCAATGCGGCGGGCGCAGTGATTTGGTCAAAAAACTACGGCTTGCCGAAGGAAGACGGCGGCAATTTCCTACTGTCAACCAGCGACGGCGGCTTCCTGATTGTCGGGCACACCGCCAACAGCTACGGCGAAGAATGCGACGGCTACTTAGTCAAAACCGATGCGGACGGCGACGAGCAGTGGCATCTTTTCCTCGGCACCCCGCTTGACGATGTGTGCTCGGCAGGACTTGAAGAAGGCGGCGCATTTTTCCTAACTGGCAGAATTTTGAACCCTGCCGACCGCCTTTTCGACGTGATGCTGGCAAAGGTTTCCGCCAGCGGAGAGTTGCTTTTCCTGAAAAACCTGCCCGGCAGCGGCGACGAACATGGCTTCAAAATCGAGCTTGCCGCCAACGGCGGATTTTTCATCGCTGGCTACGCCAAAGAATTGAACGGCGGCGGCGACGAGCAAATGCTTGTTTTGAAGTGCGACGCCGAGGGCAATTTGCTTTGGCGGCAAGTTTTTGGCACTGAATTTCACGACCGAGCTTACTCAGTTTTGCCCTCAACGGACGGCGGTTGCATCGTCGCAGGTGGAAATTCGGAATTGCCATACACTGAAAAACGCAGGCAGCCGTGCCTCGCCAAATTGGACGCTGGGGGCAACCTTCGAAAATTTCAATCCATTTTGCCAGAACCCGGTACTGGCTATCTATTCGACGGTTGCCAAGACAAAGACGGGAGGTTGGCTTTTGCCGGTTTTTTCCAAAAAGAAAATGCGGCGGTTGGCAATGCCTGCCTTTTGCTCGCCGATTCGGATTTGAATCTGCTGGATTTTCGAGTGCTCGAAAGCGAGCACCAAAGTGAGGCAAGGTCGCTGCAATCGCTTGGCAACGATGAATTTGTGCTGGCTGGCGGCACATCCTTGCCGGGCGCTCCGCCTGATATTTGGTTGGCAAAAATGAACCTCGGCAGCTCGGTCAGCGGCAGTTTTGAAGTGGCGGAGCAGCCGATTTTGCTCTTCCCGAACCCATTTTCAGAGCTTGCTTATTTCAAAGTTGGCAATGCACCGCAGCCTAAAACCTTGACGCTAACGAATTTGGAAGGCAAAGTGATGAAGTCCGTTTCCTTCGATGACGTAGAGATGTTTTTGAGCAGGGGTGATTTGCCAGCGGGGGCTTATTTTTTTGCTGTTTTAAATGCCAAAGGCGAGATTTTGGCGAAAGGCAGGTTGGTTGCAAGGTGAACAGGCAAACAGCCTTATTTAGAGGTGACTTCCAGTTTAGGGGCGGCCCACCCGCTAACCCCCAAAAACGCGGTTTTTGGGTGGGGGGGGGGGGGAC
>CAZHLB010000120.1:0-6648 GCA_964533005.1 uncultured Saprospiraceae bacterium | reverse complement strand
GTTGGGCGACGCAAGCGGCGTGAACGCCGCACCCCAAAACAGCCTGAAGGCTGTGCTACCGGTGGCAGCCTCTCAACTGGAAGTCACCTCCTCAATTATTTCAAAATCACCAACAGCGGCGCACCGTTCTGCGGCAAATTCATCTCTCCCTTTTTGCTTTTTGGCAAAGCAACCTGAGTCCCAGTTGAAGCTTTTCCATCCAACTTAAAGGCAGTTCCTGCTTGGTATTTGGTTTTCAGCGAAATCAAAATTTCCTCCTTCCCGTCACCGCCGACGGGTCGCCAGGCAACCAGATGCGTCGCCCTCCCTTCCGCATTACCGAGCAAGTAAATCCAGGCAGTTTCATCCTCCCGCAAGACTTCGAGGAAATACTTGTCGCCCGCCAGTTTGACCAAACTTTCCAGCGCCGTGTAGGCAAGTTTTTTCTGAAAATCCGTGCGGATGGAGCCGGTCAAACCGGAGCGGGTGAACAGCGAGGATGGCTGATTTTCATTGGCATAATAAAAATAAGTCGCCCGTTCGATGCCCAACCGGGCGGCAATGAGCGCCCCTCTGACAGCATAAAATGCTGCCGCTTGCTCACTCACGCATTCATTGTGGCTGCAGTCTTCGCCGCCTCCGTCGCAGTCCCAGCCCCACTCGGAGAGGTAGATTTTTTTGCCTGGCATGTTTTGGTTCCGCCAGCGAATGCCGCTCAGGATTTCCCAAAAACTGGAATGCGCATGCTCCGGCTGGACGCTCCGCCGGATGCCTTTTTTGTCGGTCGCCCAACTGTAAGCGTGCAGATTGATGCCATCGAGAAAAGCGGTGGCTTCCCGCGGAATCCTTGCGCCCATGTAATTTTTGAACACGTCCGTTTTTTCCATGCCGGGGTCGGCAGCTTGCAAAGCGCAGGGGAAAACTTCGATAGTCGGGTCGGCGGCTTTTGCGCCTTTTGCCATGCCGAGGAGGATTTGGCGGTAAGTTTCCGCCTCGTATTTCCAAGGCTCGTTGCCAGCTTCGACGGTGCAAACCATGCCGTTGCCGTGCCTTGCGCCAAAGGTTTTCACGAAGTTGAAAGCATAGTCATAGGCGTTTTGAAAGGGATTTTTCCAAACCTTTTGGTCAAATTGGTCGAACATCAAACAGGCTTGAACATTCAAACCTGCCGACTGCCAGCTTTTGTATTCTCTCACCCAATCGAGCCTGCCGGAAGGCAATTTGCCTTCGCCTTTTGCCAATTTTTCAAAATCAACCGTTTCGCCGGGAGCGTGAAAATCCCGCCGCATGTCATGGTAATTGCGAGCGTGGGAGGCGACAGGGCGGAAGCGGCGGGGACCTCCTTCCGGCGGCAATTCATCTGAATATTTATCGGTTCCCCACGAATAGTAGGCATTCACGCCGAGCAATTCCCGCAGGGAAACGCTGCCCGGCTGGGCGGCTGGGCGCTCACCAAAATGACCATTTCGGTCGTAGGCTTTGACTTCCCAGCAAAAGACTTTGTTCCAATCTCGTGGCTGGAGCGAGTACTCCAATTTGATGAAACGGGCAGGTGTTTCCGGTGAAACTTCATGCACCACTTGCGCCAAAATGCCGGGGTCGGCTTCGCCCGCAGGCTGCCAGTTTTTGCCGTCGTTGCTGAGGGAAAAATGCAGGGCGGCGGCGGTATTTTCTCCTGCAAAATGCTTGGCGTAAATCGTGCCCACCGGCACACTTTTTCGCAAGTCAATCACAACAGATTCCGTTGGTAAATCTGCAAGCGCAGCCACCTCAAACACTTCAAAATCAGCATCACTGCTCAAAATCAGGCTCGTGGCAAAGTCGTCTGGGTTTTCCAATCTTTTCAAGGTGAAATTTTCGGATGGGTTGAAGCTGCCAAGAAGCGCAACGCCGGCAGGGCTTTCCCGATAACTATCGGGACTGCCTGCGTTTTTGCCTTCCGCTTGAATTTGGACAGGAGCGGCGGCAGCTATTTTCAACGAAACGAAGCGCAGTGGTGCAGCTTTTTTTAAAACAAAACGCAGGGTGCGCTTGCCAGACGGCGAAGTGATTTTTGCGGCAGTCGCCAAATTCCCATCCGTCAGGTTTGCTAAATCTCGACCCGATCGGCTTGCGACCAACTCGGTAGCCCGGTTCAAAAACACGTTCAAATCAGGTCTGGAAATGAAGCCTTCCGGCAATGGAGCGCCTGATTGCCAATGTGTGGACGGGTCGTCGTCGAGGATTTTCCAGGCTTCTTTTTGGTTGGAAGTGGCAGAAACGGTAGCGCCTGCGGTGAAGGAAGGAATCAACCCTGCGTCCGGGTCGAACTGAAAAGTTACCCCAGAAGGCTGGCTGAACTGGCAGGTGAAAAAGAGGCAAAATGCAAGCGCCGCAAGAGTTTTCGATTGATGTTGTTTCATGTTGGCAAGCGTTTGAGGCTCGAAAATAATTGACAGGCAAGACTTTAGGTGCAACTCATTAAGCCTGACTATTTGCACACTATACGTCGATGGAAACATGGCTGCCAAAAGCTATCGGTATTTGCTTCCATCGACAACTGGTATGTGAACGGCTTATCTGCCTCACTTTTCCGCTGGATTCACAACGCCAAAATTCACCGGGCAAGCCTCGATTATCGCATCGAAGACGCCGCCCAATTCCACCGTAAAATCTTGCTCCATCACTATCCCGCTGTCCGATTTGAAGACAACGACGGCTCCGTTTGCGATGCTCGCCACGTTCGCCGTCAGGTCGCCGCCCGAATGATACGTGCCGCTGGGGATAGTCATGTTTGACAAATTCAGGTTGGGAATGCAGACGGGTGTGGAGAAGCTTTGCTCCGTACAATTCGTGGCGTCGCCGCCTCCGTTGTACGGGGTGATTTTCACGTAAATCGTTGAATTGTAAGGGAAGTCGCCTGCCGGGTTGTAGGTCGTCACGTTGCCCACGTCCACGTTGTTCAGGATGTCCGTGCCGCCGGGTGTTGTGCCTATGTTCAGGCGATAGCCGGTGGGGCTGCCGGTCGCAGCCGTCCAGGTTAGCGAAGCTGTTACTGCTACGTTGGTAGCACCGTTTGCCGGGCTGGTCAGAATGGTGCAGGCAGGCGGAGCAGGCGCAGTCGTGAAGATTTCCTGGGTGCAGCCCGACGCATTGCCGGTGGCATTGTACGGCGTGACGAGAACATAAAGTAGCGTGCTGAAAGGCAAATCCCCCGCCGGGTCGTAGGTCGTCACGTTGCCCACGTCCACATTGTTCACGATTTGACCGCCGCCGGAAGTCGTGCCGACCCGCAAGCGGTAACCCGTGGGGCTGCCACTCGCCGCCGACCAAGTCAGTGCCGAAGTCACCGGGACGTTAATTTGATTGTGAACCGGGTTTGTCAGGTTGGAGCAGCCGGGCGGTGGAATCTGCGTCGTGAAACTTTGCTCAGAACAGCCCACCGCATCCCCGGCGCTGTTGTACGGGATGATTTTCACGTAAATCACGGTGCTGTAGGGGAAGTTGCCGGGCGGGTTGTATGTGACCACAAGCCCTGCGTCGAAGTTGTTCAGGATGTCAGTGCCGCCGGGGGTCGTGCCAACGTTGAGGCGGTAGCCAGTGGGTACGCCGGTGGCGGCAGTCCAGGTCAGGGCGTTGAAAATGGAAATGTTGGTTGCGCCGTTTGCCGGGTTGGTCAGGCTGGTGCAGTTGGGTGGAATGATGATGGTTTGAAAACTCTCGTCCGGGCAGCCCCAATTCGTGCCGTTCACGTTGTACGGTTTGATTTGCACGTAAATCGTAGAGCTGGCGGGAAAATCGCTCGCCGGATTGTACGTCGTCACGTTGCCAACGTCCACGTTATTAAGGATTTGCGAGCCGCCGGGCGTCGTGCCAACGTCGAGGCGGTAGCCGGTGACGTTGTTTCCGGCAGCCTGCCAGGTGAGGTCGGTGGCGAATGGAACGTTGGTTGCGCCGGCGAGCGGGTCGGTCAGGTCAACGCAGTCGGGGACGAGCAAATCAATCGAATAATCTTCCACCTCGCCGTAGTCGAACGTGCCGCAAATCATGGCTTGCGTGATGGGCGTGTTGCCGTCCCGGCAAAGGATGCGCATCCGGGTCGTGCCGATGAAAACCGTTGCAGGCACGACAATATTTCCAGTCGCCGTGCCGCCTGCGTTGGCAAAGCCAATTTGGAAAAACTCGCCTGCATCGTCGAAATCCATGTCCGAATTGAAGTCAATCATAGCTGCGAAATACACGCCTTGACTTGCCCCAGCGGTGAGCGTGATGGGATGTGTTGCGCCAGCGTACAAAGCCGTGTTGAAGCCGGTGTAATCTGAATAATTGCCTTCGCCGGGCGACTCGCAGCCCGTCGCCAAGTTTTCAATGTCCACAAAATCAACGCTTTCGATGAAATGACCACTCGTGCAAGGGTTGACGAAAGTTGGCTCGCAATAATTGGGCAACGGCAAATCTGCCTGCCAGGCGCCCCTTCCAAAAGTGCCCACTTGCAGCTTGTTCAGCCCGGTGTTGATTTCGATTTCATTGACGATGACGTTGGGCAGGTCGCCCGTGCAATCTGTCCAATTGGATTGCGTGGCGTCCTTGCTGTAAATGCCCACGTCCATTCCGACGTACAAAATATTGTTGCTGTTGGGCTGCACGGAGATGCAGTTGACGGGCAGATTGGGCAGGTTGGAAGTGATGTTTGTCCAGTTCGCCCCGGCATTGTCGCTGCGGTAAATTTTTGAGGCAGCCGTGTAGCCGGAGTAGCCGACCCAAACCCGGTTAGCATCGAACGGGTCAACGGCGATGTCGGCGATGGGGAGACTGGGCAGCCCGTTGCCGCCGATGTACGTCCACGTGCCGCCGCCGGTGGTGGTTTTGTAAACCAAATTGCCGCCTTTGACGACGTACATCACGTTGCTGTTGGAAGGCGCAACGGCGATGAAATTGGTGGCATTGGTCTGCCCGTTCGGATTGCCGAGGCTCGTCCAGGTGATGCCTGCGTCGGTGGATTTGTAGATGGATTTGTAGCCGACGTAAATCGTGTTCGGGTCGTTCGGGTCGAGCACGAACATGGTCGCCCAAGCGGAACTTTCGCCCGCAAAAAAACCGGTGGAGACAATGACGCTGAAAGAAGCCCCGCCATTGGTGGATTTGTAAACGGAGCCTGTCTGGGTGCAGCCGTACTGGATGTTCGGGTTGACGGGATTGATGATGCAGGTGATGCCGTCGCCGCCGATGCGCTGCCCCCAGATGGGCGTGCCGGAATAAACCATCGTGCCGTTGTCCTGCGCCCCGCCGATGAAAATGTTGGGGTCGGTCCGCGAGCCGCCGATGTCGTAAAACTGCGTGATGGAAAGCCCCGCCGAGAGGTTCGTCCAGTCCTCGCCCAGGTTTTCACTTTTAAAAATGCCGCCGTCGCTGCCGCAATAAAGCCGGCTGCCGAACATCGCCAAATCGTGGATGTCGGCATGGACGTAGCCGAAGGTGTTGTTGGGCAGCGTCCATTGCGTTTGAAGGGTGTAGGAAGTGCCGCCGTTGGCGGATTTCCAGATGTTGACGCCACCCACCCAAAGCTCGTCGGCATTGGCTGGATTGATTGCAAAACCCAGGTCGTACCAGCTTTGCCCACCCGTGTCGTTGCCAGCGTTTTGCCAGCCGAAGATGTTGGGGGAATTTCCACGAAGGGAAAAATTCAGCCCGGCGTCCGTCGAGCGGAAAACGCCTTCAAAACCATGATTGCTCTGATTGCCGCCCAAAACGTACACCCACTCCGGCTCGTCGGCAGAAACGGCGATGCGGAAGCGGTTGATGGCAGTCGCCGCAGGCAAACCCGAAACAATTAGCGTGAACGAATTGCCCCCGTCCGTCGAGCGGAAAAACTCGTCGCTGCAAGCGTAAACGATGTCAGGATTGGTCGGGTGAAACTCGACGTCGTGGGCGGAAATGGTGGAAACGCTCGTCCAGTTTGCGCCAGCGTCGGTGGTTTTGAAAACGCCGATGTTGGTGGCGGCGAACAAGATGCTCGAATTGACAGGGTGCATCAATAGCTTTCGGATGGAGCGCAAATCGGGCACGTTGAAACTCAAGCCGGTCGTGTTCCAGGTCGCCCCGCCGTCGGTAGATTTCAGCACCCCGACGCTGTACGTGTCCGAGCCGTCGCCGTCGCCCGTTCCGATGTAAATCACGTTGGTGTTTGCAGGGTCAACGGCAATGCCGGAAACGCCGAGGATGGGCTGCTCGTCGGTGAGACACGTCCAGGTCGTGCCACCATTTGTGCTGCGCCACAAGCCGCCGGAGGAAGCGCCGACATAGATTTTATTGGCATCCACCGGGTCTTGCACGACGACGTTGATGCGCCCGTTGCCAGGCGTTGGCGGCGTGGGATTGCTGCTCTGCCAATCGGTGGGACCGAGCGGCGTCCAGGTCAAGCCGGGTGGCAGGCTGCGGTTTTCACCGTTTTGGCTGTCAAGAAATGCTTGCCGGGCTTTCCAGGCGGCGGCGGGGTCGGGCAGTTCGCCGCTGGCGGAAACTCTACGCTCCATGAAATATTCCCAGCGTTTGAATTGCTTGTAGCCTTTGCCCCGCTCGTATTCCCTGCCCTCCCATTCGGCGTTGAAGGTGTCGCGGATGGTGAAGAAATTGGAGGCGGTGTCGGCGGTGGAGAGCCAGCGTTGGGCGGGGGCGGTGGTGGTGAGGGAG
>CAZHLB010000119.1:0-12538 GCA_964533005.1 uncultured Saprospiraceae bacterium | reverse complement strand
ATTCTCCATTCCATCAACAATCATGTAATCATGTAATCGGCAATCATGTAATCCCTGCGAAGGGCGGCAAAAGTAGCCATTCAAGCAAAATGCAAAGGGCAACCCAGCTACGCCGGATTGCCCTTGTTCGGTTCGAGATAGTGTAATCTTCGGTTCGAGTTAGCTTACAAGGAGCCACTCAGCTCTTTCCCAGCCTTGAACTTGATGGAGCTCTTGGCAGGAATGGTAATGGAGGCGCCCGTTTGGGGGTTGCGACCCTGGCGAGCTTCCCTTCTTGAAGTGGAGAAAGTACCAAAGCCAATGAGAGTGACTTTGTCGCCTTTTGTAAGGCTGTCCGAAATGGATTCCAGAACGGCGTTGACCGAAGCAGTAGCCTGCGAGCGGGTCAAACCTGCGCTTTCCGAAACCTTGTTGATCAAATCTCCTTTGTTCATCTTCTTAGGTTTAAAAGATTAACGGTTTAAAAAATGTGGCGCTAAATTATGCAAGGCTTTGTCTTTGCAAACGTTTATGCCAGAAAAATGCCTGATTTTACTGGCATTTCAGCCCCAAGGGGGCTTTTTTCTCCTGAAAAAGGCAACTTTGCGGCTCAAACGTTTCAATTCCAAACACAATTTCCGCCAATGAAGAAGTTTCTCGCTTTCCTGTTTTTCGCTTTTTGCTTCTCGTTCGCAGCCCTGACGACCTCCTCGTGCAACCGGGGAACCGGCTGCCCGATGAATGAAAACGTCCACGTTCAGCCGAACAAAAAAGGCAATTACCCGAAAACCCGCACCCGCTCAGGACTTTTCCCGAAAGGCATGGAAAAGCGGACTCGCAGCAAATAACGGGGCAGTCTGCATCAGGTTTCCAGTTTTTGCTCAATTTTTTATCCACAATTTTTGCTGGAAGCCTTTCCGGCAAAGGCTTTTGGTTGGAATTAACGTCGGCAGGGTTCACAATCCTGCCGACGTTTATTTTTTAAAGTGGCTAAAACACGACCACTCGGAAATGCCAACTACTCAATTTCCGAAATGTATTCCTCGCCAAAAACTACCCTCAGTTTTCCCTTTTCGATGTCATGTTTGCGAGATTCCTTCCTGCCACCGAGGTTGTGATGCAGAAAATGCTCGGCGATAGCCCAGAAGGATATCCAACTCTCCGCCTGCCGGTAATCATGCACTTCTTCAGGATAAACGAAGTAAATCACCTCCTTGCCCGCCGCTTCGAGCGCCTCGGCGAAGCGGTCGCTTTGCTCCTGCGGCACCCGCTCGTCGAGCGAGCCGGTCGTCAGCAGCAACGGGCTTTTAATTTGCTCCACGTAGGTTAGCGGGCTGTGTTTTTTCAGCAATTCAGCGCCTTCCGACGTGTTGACGTTGCCGACCCGGTTTTGCCAGTGGTCGTTGCTGGCGAAAGGAATTTTGCAAAAAGCTTCCAGGTCGGACAGCCCGTACATCGAAATGCCGCAAGCGAAAATATCGGGCGAGGCGGCGAGGGCATAATTCGCAGCGTAGCCGCCGTACGACCAGCCCCAGATGCCGATGCGCTTGCGGTTGGCGATGCCTTGTTTGATTGCCCAATTCGTCACGTCCACGATGTCGTTGTGCATGGCAGCGCCCCACTGTTGGTCGCCAGCGGCAGTGAGTTTTTTGCCCAAGCCGGTCGTGCCACGAAATTCCATGTTGATGACTGCGTAGCCCCGGTTGGCAAGCAATTGAAAATTGCGGGTGTGAAGCCAATTGTTCCAGTGCGTGACGCCCGCCCAGGGGCCGCCATGAATGTAAATAATGGTCGGTAGCGGCGTCTTCGCCGAGCCGTCGCTCCTCGACATTCCGAAGGGCAGATAGACGTGGACGGGCAGGCGCAGGCTATCCCTCGTCGTCACTGTAAAAGCCTTGCGAGTCGGCAGGTCGTAGCCTTCGAGGTAGGAGTGGTCTGTGAAAAGGAAGGACAGTTTTTGGCTCTCCCGCTCGTAAAAATAATAGCTCGTCGGAGCGCCGTCGAACTTGCGGACGAGCCAGATTTTGCCGTCGGCGCTGCTGCCTGCGAAGGCGACGTTGCCGCCCAGTTCCTTGTTCAGGAAGTCAAAATCCTTTTGCACCGCCGGGTCAACCACGTGCCTTTTCGTATCGCCCCAGAGCGCAACGACGCTGGTGGGCTTGCCTTTTGGGTCGAAACTTGCGCCCCAGGGCAGGATGTCTGCGTCGGAGTCGCTCGCCAATTCGGTGACTTTTCCGGTGGCGGTTTCGATGGAAACGAGGCTGGTTTTGTCCTTTTCGGTATAGTCGGTGGCGAAAATCGTCTTGCCGTCGCTGGTGATGGAAATGATTCTGGACAAGCCGCCGAGGAACATGTCCGGCTCGAAATCATGTCTGAAAATATGCACCCACTCGCCTTCGACCCGGCGCAGGAGGCTGTTGCCGCCCAATTCATTGGGTCGCCAGCCAGCGATGATGGTGAAATTTTCATCAAAAAACAGCTCGCCAAAATCTTCCATCTGCCCGATGCGCTTGAGGTTGGAACTGAGCAGGTCGAGGATGTAAATGCCTGATTGTTCGGGGTTTCGAGCCTCCAGGTTCACCACGATTTTATTCGGAAAGCGGGCGCTGATGTTCAGCAATTGTACCTGGCGGAAAGGGAAAACGTCCAGTTTGCGAACGCTGGCTGCCTGGGTCGAAGTGAAGCCGATGTACTGGTTCGTATCCTGCCGCACGACCACGACCAAGCCGTTTTGATGCACCGGCATCCAGTTTGACAACGCCCCGTCGAAGCGTTTGCTGCGCTCCGCAAGTGGCGACTTGCCCGAAATGAAATAGAGCGTGCTGTCGGAGCCGTCCGCCTTTTTTTGGTAAAAAATGGTCTCGCCGTCCTTCGAGAGGGTGATGCGATTTTTGTCTTTGTCCTTGAAAATCAACTCTCTGGGCATGAGGTTGTCGAGCGGTGGGTCGGATTTTTGAGCTTTCGCCGAGGCGAGAAAAACTAAGCAGAGCAGGGAGAAGAGGAAATGTTTCATGTCAGGATGATTCGAATTTGGATGATGAAAATGGGGTGCAAAGAAATTGATTTTGGAGTAAACGCTTCAAAACCACTGGCAACCAAGTAGTGCGATGCCATTAGTGGCTCACCTGTTTTTGAAAAATCCCGCCAAATCCATTTCCTCCATTCACCTGAAAATAAAGCAGATAAACCCCATTCACCCAATCGCTTGCCTTCACCGGCAGCACGTGTTTCCCTTTTTCAAAAAACGAATTTTCCACCAAAACAGCCACCCGTCGCCCAAGCGGGTCGTAGGCTTCGATGCGCAATTCCATGCCTTCAGCCAGATTCAGTTCGATGAAAAACCGGTCGTTGGCAGGGTTCGGGAAGACCCGCAAGCCCAGGTTTTTTTCAAAAAAATCATTCGTGCCGGACAGCACACTCACCTGCGTCGTCACCGTGCTGTCGCAACCGTTGGCGGCAATCAGGATTTCGGTGAAAACCGTGTCCGAAAAAATGGGGATGCCCAGGTAGGTTTCGCCGGGCGCAATCGAAGTGTCCAAAGTTGTAAAATACACTGGCTCGACGCTCACCTCGACGCTGAAAATGCTGTCTACCCAAGCCGTTTGCACCGTGTCCGTCCAGGTAAAATTGTCGAAAATAGGTTGCCCCTGGAACAACTCGCCCTCGCAAACCACCACCGCACCTGCCGTCAAAACTTGCGGCTTGACCACCGCCACCAGCGCAATATTGGTCGCCACCGACGCATTGAAATCAAAAAAAATCTCCGCCCGGTTGCGCAGCGTGTCGCCATTGGCAGCGCCCGGTTTTGCTTCGATGGAAAACAGCAGCCAGCCATGACTGCCCGGCTCGTTGGTCGTGCTGTCGGGCAGGTGGATGTCTCGGAATTGCCAGATTGCCAACCCATCCGGCGTGAGGTCGAGGGAGTAGTCGTGACTGGCGGCAATCATGCGCAAGGTCAGCAAATCAAAGGCGACGGTGTCAATCCGGTCGGTAATGCGCACGTTGAAAGCCGTGTCGGTGCCAGTGTTTTGAAAGCGAATTTGGTAGGTGATTTCCGGCTGCAATGGATGGATTTGTCCTTCGCCTTGCGGCGAAAAACCGTTTTTGTCGTTGGGGTCGAAGCTGCCGGTGATGATGGCTCGAAATTCCCCGTGATTGTTTCCCGGCGTCTCGTCGGTGGCAACGGGCAAGGCGTCGGCGCTGCATGACACGATTTCGCCGAGCGGTGCGCCTGCGTCGAGGTGCAGGTGGACGAAGAAAATCAAACTTTGACCCGGTTGGATTTCAGGAATCAGCCACTTGCCCGGCTCGTCCATCGGCGGGTTGGCACTGACCAGCGAAAGCCAGGGGCTTACAAAATCCGTCGTCAGTTCGACGCCTTGCACGGCTGCCGTGCCCACGTTTTCCAGTAAAATTTTATAGCCGCCGTCAAAACCCGGTCGGAAAGCGCCGTTTGGAATGACCGTGATGACCAGGTCTTGCTTGCCGGGCATCCTGAAAATGCGCTTGACCAAGCAAGCCGTGTCGCCCGGCAAAACGGCAGCCAGGCTGTCGGTGCAGAGCATTTCTTCGTACAAACCAGGCGTCGCTTGCACTGAATAGGTGCCGGTAGGCACAATTGTCACCGCTTCTCCGTTGGCGTCGAGGACGAGGTTGACACCGGAAGGTTGCAGCCGGACGGTGCGGCTGGGCAAGGTCGTTTCGTTGCCGTTGTCGAGGCAATCGGGGTCGTTCAACAGCCTGACTTTCAACACGCTGGCATTTTGTAGGGCAAGATTCCACTGGTCGTCGAGTTGGGCAACCGAGGTGCGCCAAATGCCTGCTGCGGGCGAAAGGATGTAAATGAAACCGTCTTGCTCCCAAGCGAAAACTTCAGCTTTCTGTTGTCCATATTCGGGGAACTGGTCGAGAGCGCCCAGCAAATTGGCAGGTTCGCCGCTCGCCAAAATCCATCCCTGCCCATCGTTGCCGGAAACATAAAGGCGCAGCCCATCCTCGACCATGCACCAATATTTGCCCAAGAGAAAAGGCTTGATATCGTAGCTGGTGGCGGTCTGGCTTGCCGTCCAGGTAGCGCCCTTGTCGGCGCTGGTGTACAGATAGCTTTTGGAATTGGCAGACGTCGTGTGCAACCTTATTTTTTCATCCACAAATGAGACAACATCAGGATAACCTGCCACCTGTGTAAAAGTCCGCTTCCAGGTACTGCCGTTGTCGTAACTCACCGCCGCCTGCGAACCCAATGAAACCAGCGTGTCGCCCCAGGCGAAAATTTGCCTTTTGTTGTCCACGGAATCAGTGGCGATTGGCGTCCAGCTTGTGCCCAGGTCAGTGGACAATTGGTAGCCCACCGTATTGTTGAAGCCAAAAATGCGGTCGCCATATTTTGAAAAACGATGCCCGCTGCCGGAGAAACCTGCGCCCGGCAATTGCCAGTTTTGCCCGCCATCGAAAGACCGGTAGCCATAGCTGTCCAGCCAAAAATCGCCAAAACGGGAGATGGGATGGGCGGCAGAAAAACCGGCGGGCTGGCTGGGCGCAGGCACGTGCAACTGCCAGTTTGCGCCGTCTTTCGAAAAATAATTGCCGTTGTAATAATAACTCGGATTGGGTTTGGCGAAAATCCAGGAGTGATAGACCTCCTTGGGCCAATAAATTTCAAACAGCACGGTCGGAAAAGACAGCCCTGAATCTTTCTGTTGCCAAGTTGCGCCGCTATCCAGCGAGCGAAAAGAAAAGCCCCTGTCCGACCCCACGAAATAGCCGCCGGGAATGCCAGCGGCAGCCATGATTTTTCCGCCGATGGCAACAGGTTGAAAATCAAAAGGAAAGCTGGTGGTTGACATGAAAATGCCTTGCGAGCAGCCGAGAAACCAGGCGTCGCCTGCCTTTTTGAAAAAATAAATGCCGCTGAAGTTGTGGCTGGCAGTTTCCCCGGCGCTGAAATTTTGGGTCTTCGCAAAGCGGCTATTGCCTGCGCCCAAAAAATCGGCGCCGTCTTGCACCCAAAATTGGCAATTCGTCAAGCCGGAGGGGAGCGGCGTCTTGAGAAATGACGCCAGATTGAAACCATTGTATTTGAACAAGTTATAGCTGCCAACACCCGCCAGCGAGTCACCCTGCATGAAGTGAAAACCAGGGAACTCGGCGATACCTTGCAGGACATTGCCCAAGTCCAGGTGATGCCAGGTGCTTCCGGCATTGGGCGAATACCGGACGCCGTGTATTTCCTGGTAGTATGAACTGGTAGTCAACATCTTGCAATAAACCAGGCTATCCACCTTGCGCAAGGGCTGAACGGAAACCGTCGAGCCGCCCTGGGTTGAATAATAATTGGTGTACGTTAGATTGTAAAACGTTGAAAATGAACTGCCTCCGTCCGTAGAGCGCAGGATTTGATGTTGGTGATTGTTCGAATAGGCGTTGCCGGAAAGCCATCGGTCGTCCCGCTGGGCAAAGACCGTGTCGCCCAGGGAAAATACACGCACGACCGGCTCGTGATTGAAAGCCGGGTGCCGTTGCCAATTCTCGCCGAGGTCGTAGCTGACATAAAGTCCGGTGGCAGTGGCGGCGAAGATTTTACTGCTTGCGCTGGCAAATTCGTTGACCATGCCGGGGATGCCGGGCACTTTTTCCCAGGCAAGCGAAACGGTGTCGAATGGTAAAATTTGAGCGGGCAGGAAGACAGGCATACTCAAGAGCAAGCCAAGCAGGAAGGAATTCATTGTTTGTTTCATCAGGATGTGGCGTTTGATGCTGGCGGAAAAATACGATGGCAGGTTGTCACTTCAACACCCGGCTTCATTTTTCGTCAACTGCTTGACAACCAAACTATTTCGATACTTTCGCCCCGGTTTCTTCGCCCGCTCCATCGCATCGCAGTGTTCAACAAAAACATACCAGAATGAAGGGTTTGAAGCTAATTTTTCTCTTTCTAACCAAGTTTGCGCTCGCCCAAACGCTTCTTTCGCAAGCGCCTAACTCGCCCCGAGATTTCGAGGCAAACGCTGCCGACACCCTGCCGTTGCAGGTTGAATTCCTGCCTGAAGGCAGTTTTTTCCAAGATTCCGTCACCGTCCAATTGCTCGCTCCCGGCGCAAAAATCTACTTCACCACCGACGGCTCGAAGCCAAAACCTGCGCCGGAACTACGCTATTTCAAGCCTATCCACCTGCAAAAAACAGCCGTGATTCGTGCGCTGGCAGTGGCGACAGACAAGTCCTGGAGCTACATTTTTTCGCAAACCTACTTCATCAACGAGCCGGAAACGACCCTCCCCATCGTGTCGCTTTCGATTGCACCCGGTCGGCTTTTCGACCCTGAAACCGGCTTGTACATGAAGGGCGTCAATGCGATTGACACGCTTTGGCAATTGCCCGGCGCTAACTTTTGGAGCCGCCAGGAGACCAGTTGCAACCTGGAATTTTTTGAGACCAACGGCAAATGCGTCGTGCGCAGCCAGGCAGGGCTGCGGCTTTTTGGCGGCATGAGCCGCTTGTTTCCACAAAAATCTTTTGCGCTTGCCGCTCGCAGCCAGTACGGCGAGAGCCGTTTTCGCCACCCTGTTTTTGGCAAAAGCGGGCTGAAAAAATACAAGCACCTCGTCCTGCGAAACAGCGGCAGCGACTTCGGCAAGACGCATTTTCGGGATGGTTTGCTGACGCATTTGGTGAAAGATTGGGACGTGGACGTGCAAGACTACCGCCCCGCCCACGTCTATCTCAACGGCAAATATTGGGGCATCTACAACCTGCGGGAAAAGGTCAACCGCTACTTCATCGCCGGTCACCACCACGTGGACAAGGACAGCCTCGACCTCATCGAACATCAACTGACCAAGCGCACCGGCAGCACGGCACACTATCGTCGGCTGCTCAGTTTTTTGGAAAAAAACAGCCTCGCCAGCCCGCAAAATTTCGCCTGGGTCAACTCGCAGATGGAGGTCAACAACTTCCTCGACTACCAAATCGCCCAGATTTATTTCGACAATCAAGACGCTGGCGGCAACATCAAATTCTGGCGTCCGCAGACGGAAAACGGGCGCTGGCGCTGGATTCTCTACGATGCTGATTGGGGCTTCGGCTTGTACGACCAGAAAGCCTGGCGCAATAACAGCCTCGATTTTCACACCGAACCTGACGGGCCCACGTGGCCCAATCCGCCTTGGAGCACGCTCCTCCTGCGGAAGCTTTTGGAAAACAAAGACTTCGAGCGCCGCTTCGTCAACCGCTTCGCCGACTACCTGAATAGCGACCTGGAAAGCCAGCACGTGCTGACCGAAATTGACAAATTTTACCACCGCCTCGAACCGGAAATGCCTCGCCACCTGCAACGCTGGAAGTTGCGCCGTGCCACCTGGGAAGCCGAAGTCAACGTCCTACGCACCTTCGCACGGGAGCGACCCGCCTACATCCGCCAGTTTTTGATGGAAAAATTCAACACGGGAAAGCTGCGCCAGGTGGAGTTGGACATTGCGCACGGCGGGCAGGTCATCATCAATGAAAACGTGGAGCGGCGAGACACTTTTGCCGGGCTGTATTTTGAAAAAATCCCCATTCGCCTGAAAGCTTTGCCCGATTTGGGCTACCGTTTCATGGGCTGGCGAGGCGAGGAGGTCAATTCAGAATCGCCGGAAATGCTGCTGCAACTGGCGCAGGAGGCTTACAAAATCGAGGCGGTCTTTGAAAAATTCGAGCACCCGTTAGCCGGGAAAATCATCATCAACGAAATCAGTTGCAACAACAAAAAGAGCGGCGACTGGGTGGAAATTTACAATGCCTCGAAGCAGCGGGTGAACCTGCAAGACTGGATTTTGACGGACGTTAAAAACGAGTTTCGTTTTCCGAACTACACTTTGCAGCCGGGCGGCTACGTGGTTGTTTGTGAAGACTCTGCGAAGTTTGTCAAAGTGCATCCGCAGGTGCAAAGCCTCATCGCAGGCTTGAATTTTGGCTTGAAAAAGCGCCGGGAAACCGTGCAGCTTTTCAGCCCCGAAGCGGCGGCGGTGGACAGCGTGGGCTACGACGTGGAGCCGATGGACACCGTTTTCACCCTCAATCTGCTGCTGCCGACGCTCGACAACGGCAAGCCGGGAAACTGGGAAATTGTCTTTGGAAACGGCTCGCCGGATGCGGCGAACAGGTATTTCGTGGAGAGTAGTTTGTCAGCAAAACGGACGCTTTGGATGCAGATGGGCGGAGCGGCAGGTGTCCTAATGTTGGGGATTTTCTTGCTCTGGCTTCGCTCGAAGGGAAAGTTTTAGCCCCACGTTTACGAAACTTTTGAAGTTTCGTAAACGTCCGCCGTGAAACGTCTGCCGTGAAAATAAAAAATGGGCGCTCCCTGCCGGGGCGCCCACTTTTTACTTTAACCTTTTTACTTTTTACTTTCCAAGTTGGCTCACAAGGATTCGAACCTTGACGAACAGAACCAAAATCTGGTGTGCTACCGTTACACTATGAGCCAGTTGCTTTCTTTAAAGCGGCGGCAAAAGTAAAATCATTTTTTTCCCGTCAAGGTTTCCTGCCTGAAAAATTTTCATGGTCAAAGTTTAGTGGTCTCCCCTCATTGCGGCGGGCTATATTTCAGCCGCCTTGTGTCGCCAAACTCCAGTTTGGCGAGAGTTTCCCCGCCAAACTGGAGTTTGGCGGCACGGGCATAAAATCAGAACGACATGAAAATTCCTTCTTTTTCCTACCTCGCTAACGCTTTCGGCGAGGTCGTTAAACGCTTCCCTTTCCCGATGCTGGCGGCAACAATTGGCACCGTTGCAGGTATGATTCTCATCAGCCGCCACGACGACCGGGAGGTGCGGGATGTGCTTATCAGGTTGCTGATAACTTCTTTGCTGGGTCTCCCGACTTTACTCGCCGCCGCTCTCGCTGCCGAAAAATGGAAACTGGCGGGTTGGAAAAAATGGCTGCCGACGCTGTTAGCTCTTGCCTTGCTGCTACTTTACTATTTCACTTTTTGGCTGAGAGACGGCGACCCCGGGCAGCGCCAAATGATTCGTTTCGGCGGGTTGAATTTGCTCGCTCACCTGCTGGTCGCCTGGCTGCCTTTTGCCGACAAGACGCCGGTGGAGGATTTTTGGGAATACAACAAACGCCTGCTTGTCACCTTCCTCATCGGCGGATTTTACAGCGGCATCATTTACGCAGGTTTAAGCATCGCCATCCTGGCGGTTGACCAATTGTTCAACCTGGACGTGAACGACGACATCTACGGGCAGCTTTTCTTTTTCGTGGCGGGCATCATCAACACGGCGTTTTTCCTCGCCAATTTCCCTCGTCATTTTGAGGGTTTGGCAGCAGAAGACAGCCCGTACACGGTCGCCGTCAAGAATCTCTCGAAGTTCATCCTCATCCCCATCGTTGCCATTTACTTTTTGATTTTGTACGCCTATTCCGTGAAAATCCTGGCGACCTGGGAGCTTCCAAAAGGCTGGGTCGGCTCGCTGGTACTGGGCTTTTCGGTGGCGGGAATGCTGACCTACCTGCTGAATTACCTGCTGGTAAAATTCGACGACAACGCATTGGTGCATGGCTTTCGGCGCTGGTTTTTTTACGTTTTGCTGCCGCTGGTAGCGCTGCTTTTCGTGGGCGTTGGCAAGCGCCTCAGCGACTATGGCGTGACGGAACCACGCTACATCGTGGCAATTGCAGGCGTGTGGCTGCTGCTGGTTTGCCTGTATTTTATCTTGTCGAAAAAGGACAACATCAAGTTCATTCCCATCAGCCTGTCGCTGTTCACTTTGCTGACGGTGCTGAGTCCTTTCGATGCTTTTCAGGTTTCAAAAAGAAGCCAGACGGGGCGGTTGAAAGGTTTGCTGGAAAAACATGAAATGCTCGCCGACGGGAAAGCGATTCCTGCGAAAGACACCTTGCCAGCAGCGGATGCGGAAGACATTCGCTCCATCCTTTATTACCTGCGGGACAATGCGCATTTCGACGCAGTCGGAGCTTGGTTTGGGATGCCGCCAGAGAAAAAATACCCTGAGTGGAACGAGGTGGATTCAATCGTCCAAGCCTTGAAAGTAGGCTATGGCTCGGCTGCGCCAAGCACGGCTTGCGGCTACACTTTCATGCGAAGGGAAGCTATTTCCGTTGCCAGTTTCGATTCGCTGATTTGGGTGGAATCTTACTTGCACGGCGAGCGACAACCCGATTTCACCGGCATCATGATTTCGGAAAACCGAACCGGCACCGAGTTTTTTTACGAAGGAAAGCAGCTTGGAAGCCTTGATTTACAAGCGTTTTTGAAAAAACTGAATGATGCGCACCGTTGCTACGGCGAGGCATTGGCAAGGAAAGACGGAGAAGTGGATTGGCAGGGAGACAGTTTTGACGGCAGGTTAATCCTGGAAGAAATCGCCTTTGAAAAGGAGGACAGCCTGATGAAACTGAACACCATCAGAGGCGTCTTGCTTTTGAAAAGGAAGTGAAAACGCCCTTGAAATTCAAAATGCAGTTGATGGAGATGATAAGGTTGATGAGGTTGATTTTGCTGCAAAATCAACCTCATCAACCTTATCATCTCTATCAACTGCATTTGTCCTCAGCAATAACCGATATCGCTGTACCCATCCCAATAAAGTTCCTGCGAAGGCGCTTGAACTTTCTCATTTCCAGCAGCCGGAACGGGCGCTTTGTCTTCAACAGCGTTTGCTTTTTTGTCAGTGGCGTGAGGCTTTTCCTCCCGCTCTTTGGATTTGGAGAACCACTTTTTCATTGGTAGAGGATGGCTTTAGGGCGTTTCATGGATATGTTCGTTGATAATCAATGAAATGCCTGAATTTTTTGCTTGCCTAACAAGGGGCGTTTGGTGAATGTTCGCTGGGTTTAGCTGATTTTTTCGACCATTTCAGAGATAAAAATCAGCCTTGCAAAACATTGGCAGAGAGAGGCATTTACCATGAATTTTTCCCAAACATGTGTCTGAAACGCCGTCATCCGACCAAGCCACATCAATTCAATATTCTACTTTGTAAGTCAGCAAAAACACGCCGCTTTCGTAAAATTTTTCAGCCAGAAAAGTCAAGTTCACTTGCTTCTTGCTCTTGCCAAACATCGGAATGCCGCTGCCAAAACGCACCGGGTTCACCTTCAAAATCAGCTCGTCAATCAGTTCCGCTTCCAGCAAAGCCCCAGCGAAATTGCCGCCGCCACAAAGCCAGATGGGTTTGCCATTCTCTTCTTTCAGGCGGCGAACGAACGCTGGCGCATCTTCCCGCACTATTTCCACCCACTCATTCGCCTCGAACGCAGGGATGGTTTTGGAAAAAATGTAGTGCTTCATGCCAGGGTAGGCAGGCTTGCCAGGCTGGATGCCAAATTCGTAGCCGAACTCGTAGGTCTGTTTGCCCATCAGCACAGTGTCGTAGTTTTTCCAGCTTGCGATGAAGTCGGGAATGTGGTCGCCTTCTTCCAAAAAGCCGCCGATGGAGCCGTCTTCGTGGGCGATGAAATAGTCGAGGGTGATGGCAACGTGGTAGATGAGTTTGCGCATTTTTGAAGTAAAAAGTGAAAAGGCAAAAGTCAAAAGTGAAGTCAAAAGTAGG
>CAZHLB010000118.1:0-12582 GCA_964533005.1 uncultured Saprospiraceae bacterium | reverse complement strand
CCCGCCGCCCGCCGCCTTTTAAGAGTGGAATAATTTGCACCATTCGAGCAGGCGGCGGGCGGCGGGGCTGGCTGGCTCAGGCTCTTCAGGGGAGGGCGTTAAAGTGCCGCCCCCAGGGTTTTAGGATGGTAGGGTGTGCCTGCCTGCCCGCCTGTCTGCCTGCCCTGCTCTGGTGTCTTGGTCTCGTTGTTGTTCTTCCCTTGCGTCCTCTGTCCGGGCAGCCCTGCCGCCGTGCGTTGTTCGCTTCGTCCGTTCCTTGTCCGGGCAGCCGGGTCTCGGCGTTGTTCTTTCCTCTCTCTTTCAAAAAATTTTGCTGCCTGAAAAAAATAGACCCCGCCGTGTTCGCTCCTGCCGTTCCTTGTCCGGGCAGCCGGGTCTCGTTCTTCGTTCTGCCGCTCGTTCCTCGCTGGTTCCGTTTCTTGTCCTCGCCAGCGGCGGGCGGGCGCTCGTTTGCGCCCGCCTCGTCGGTGGCTTAGTGGTAGCGGGCGGCGGCTTCTTCTGCGTACTCCCGTGCGGCGTTGCGCTTGGCGGCGTTTGGTTCGGTTTCGTTGTCTGCTCTTTGTGTGGTCGCTCTGTCGGCGGCAGCGTGGGCTTGGCGGGCGTGTGCCGCTGCCAGTGCGCTGTGCCAGTTGGCGGCGTCGTTGTTGCGGGCGTTTGCGTGGGCAGTCGCTCTGGCGGCTTCGCCCTGGGCGGCTTGTGCGTTTGAGAGTGCTTCGGCGGCGTCGTTTGCGGCGGCGGGGTGGCTGCGGGCGTGTTCGCTGGCTCTGGCGGCGGCTCTGTGTGCGCTGGCGGCTGCTTGGCGGGCGTCTTTTGCGTTCTGTTTTGCGTTTGCGTTTTCGGCTGCTTGCTTTTTCATGTTCGTCTTTTTTTGTATTTGTTCGCTCTGCGTTCCGGCTGGGGTAGGTCTTCCTGCCTTTTGCGCTTTTGCTGTCTCTAAGTCAGTCTTTATTTCCGTTTTTTCTTCTTTTTTTTCTTCTCTTTTATCGTGTGCGTGTTCTTTTTTTCTCTTTTTTTTGCGTTTCTTTCTTCTTTTATTTCTTCTTTTTTTTGTGGTTTTCGTAGCTTCGTTGGGTCGCCGGCTTGGTGCTGGCGCCCTGGTCGGTGGCTTTTGCGGGGTCGCCTTCCTCTTGTTTTGTTCTTCCGTGTGTTTTTTGTTATGATTGTTTTTTCTATGTGTTATTCCTTCCCGGTTGTTGGGCTTTCCGGTTCTCGTGCGCCGTCACCAGTCGTGCTGGCGGCGGCTTCTTCCTTCGTTTCGTCGCTGGTTGCTTCGCCCTGGTCGGGCGTGTTGGCGGTGGGTTGCGCATCGGGCGTTGATGCGGTCGGGCGGTCAGCGGCTCTGCCTGCGTCCCGGTTGTCTGTGTTCTCCGTTGCGCCAGGTGGCGCTCCTCTCGCTGCTCGCCTCGCTGCTCGGTCGGCGGCGTTTGTGCGCTTTCTTAGCAGTTCTCGTGCGTGTCTTGTTAGTTTTCCCGGTGGCGCTTGTCCTGCAAGGCTTGCGCCGTGCCGGGCGTGGCGCTCGGCGAGTGGGTCGGGGTCGTGGGGGTCTATCTGCCTGGCGCTCGGCTTGGGCGTTCCGGTGTTCTTGTTTGCCCCGGCTGGCTTGCTTGCGCCGCCCGCCGTCGCCTGGCGCTTCGCCCTGGTCGCCGGGTCGCCGGGTTGGTTTTTTGCTGCTCCTCCTGTTCCTGTTTTTTCTTTGTTTTAAAAGAAAAAAAATGTGTCTTTTATTCTTTTTTTTCTTCTTTTTTTATTTCCGTTTTTATATCTTTACAAAAGCAAAGCAGCTTTGAAAGCAGATTTTTTCACTTCTAAATATTAGACAACATGACAAATCAATCCCTTTCCTTCCTCGCCACTGGCATCGAAGCCGGGCGAGTCGCCGACGCCGAGCGGCAGTTTAACGAGCGGTTTTCCACCCCTGAAATCGAATTGCCTTTCGAGGTTCTCCAAGCCTTTCAGGTTTATGAGGTTTCGCTACCTGAACCTTCTTTTTTCTCCCTTGAATTCAAAGAAAAGCCCGTCGAAAATGCCATTCACCTCGCCAACGACCGTTGGCACGTGTGGGCGCAGCCGGGCGCTTCCAGAGAGCAGGTTTCCGCCGCTTTGGTAGGAATGTGCATCGCCTTCTAATGGGTCGTACCAACATGCAGTGAGAAAGCCGCCCTGGCGGGGGGCGTAATCCCCGCCGCTTTCACTTGCGCAAGTTTCCCCAGGCTTAGTTTTCGTTGCCAGTTCCTTTGAGAATGCGCCTTCCCGGTGGCGGGTTAATCTGAAAGAGAACGGCGCTTTTCCCTTCTTGTGCGGTATCAAGTTGGGCAGGGGGAGCAGTATCCCGGTCAAACACTGCGCTCTTTTTCAAACTACACTTTAAATTTTTTTCAGCTATGAAAAATCTCCTTCCTATCACAACTGCCAACGGCAATTTGGTCAACACCGAAACGGGCGAAGTGCAGCCCCTGCGCTACCTGCCAGGCTATCCCCGCCAAATCCGCTTCGACGCCAGCAAAGGCAATTTCAACCTCAACGGCGACACATCCTTGAGCAAGAAGGGCGAGCCGTTCAGCTTCATCCCCGTTGCCTACCGGATTTTCACCGACGACATTTTGGGCATGAGCAAGCGCCGGTGGGCGGAGTTCTTTTTCCTCAACCAGGAGCGCCAGCTCTGCGCACTGCTTTTTCACGGTTACAGCGTGGAGAATTTCATGCGCCTGGCTGCCAGCCAAATGTTTTATGACGGGGTGACTCCTTGCGAAGTGGTTTTGACCGCCACCCCGGTCGAGAAGGTGAGCAAGAACCCAGAGGCGAACGGCAACAAATATTACCTCGCCGAATTCGGTTACAAAAAGTTGGAAAAAGCCGAGTTGGAGGCGCTTTCCCAATCAGTGAGCGGCTTGCAAATCTGGCGGGATGAAACCACCACCGGCGACGCCCGCATCGAATTTTCGCAGAACTGGAACCCGCCGCACGCTGACGCCGAGCCGAGGGCGGAATTGGTGACCGTGCCGACGCCGGAGGCGGTGACGGAAGTTGAACCGATGGCAGAAGCTGCCGCATGAGTTTTTCAAATGGATGAAATGGCTGGATGGTGGAATGGCTGAAAAGCCATTCAGCCATCCAACCATTCAACCCTTCCCGCCATGCAACTTTCTGCCCTCACCCTGACCGAGCGCCGCCACGTGTGGCGCATCCACCCGCACGGCTGGAGCATCGAATCCAACCTCGATGCCGACAGCGTGGGTTTCATGGCTGAAAAGTGGCGCAAGTCCACCGCCGCCCACACGCAGCGCAGCCTCGTCAACTTCCTGAACCTGTACAGCCATTTGGGAATCAGCGCCGATGTGCCCAAACGGGAACTGCCGCTGACCGACATCCGCCATTTAGAAGGCGTTT
The DNA here is from genome assembly GCA_964533005.1 of uncultured Saprospiraceae bacterium. Lineage (GTDB taxonomy): Bacteria > Bacteroidota > Bacteroidia > Chitinophagales > Saprospiraceae > UBA6168. The sequence goes on along the minus strand of CAZHLB010000118.1, from coordinate 9,195 downwards.
CTAACAGCAAATTAACACATCTGAAAAACGAACTGCAAGGCAAGCCGACCACCTACCCGGAACGCTGCCTGGTGTTCGGGCAAGCCTTCCACGCCGTTGCGCTGGAAGCTGCCCGGACGGAAGACCCCGAATGGAATTTGCGCCCGTCTGAGTGGCGAGCTATTGGGCAAATGAGGGACGCTTACATCTGCGAGTTTGGCGAGTATGTCCGAAGTGAAAAGCTGTACGGCAGCCGGGTCGAGACGCCGGTCACCTGGACGGATGAAACCACCGGCTTGCCTTGCAAAGCCTTGTTGGATTTGCAGTTTCCCGGCTTGGTGTTCGACTTGAAAACCACGTCGGCTTTCAGTCGGGAGCAGTTCGCCGAACAGCTTGCCGCCTTCGACTACGACCGGCAGGCTGCTTTTTACCTCGATGGCAGCGGCGCCGATGCCTTCGGCTTTGTCGCCGTGCAAAAGCGGGAGCCTTTCGATGTGTTCATCGTGACGCACGACCGGGACAGCGCCTTCATTGAGCAGGGGCGCAGGAAGTATAGGTTTTTGATGAAGAAGTGGGAGGAGCTGAAAATGTAGATTGTCATGTTTTTACGCCCCCGCTCGCCAATGGAGCGGGGCGCTTTTCCTTCCTGAAAACTTTCCGTTCACCTGCCCGCCCGACCCGGCGAAAGTTTCCGGTCGGTCGGGCGCAAATCTTCATCCATGCATGACTTTGAAATTATTTCCGCATACAGCCGCCGCCAAGCCATCGAAGACGGTGTTTTGGTGGACGTTTCCAGCGTGGCAAAAGAAGCTGGTTTTATCATTCCCGTCGCCGTGACCGCCGCAGTTTGGGCGGACGTCAACGACATTCCAAAGCGATTTCAAGGCATCCAGGACATACAAGGGCGCTTGTGGGACTTGCTTTCCATGCTCCGCTTTGCCATCCGCAACAACCGTGACCGCAGCGTGATAAACTACGCTTTCACGATGCACGTTGGGCAGGGTTCTCTTTACACCGCAAAAGCAGTTTGCTCACCAGGAGACAATGCCGAACCGGTCATAACGATAATGCAGCCGCATGAAGATTGAACCTGTTCACCCGCCCCGCCTGCATGGAGCGACAGCACCATGCGGCGGGCGCAACCTTCGCACGATGAAAAAGCCGAAAGTCAAAATTGCAGGCTGGTATGTCTGGGGAAACGAACCGGTAGGTTTCGTGACCATTTACGGTTGGGACGACAAGGGAAATCTTGTTGGACTTGGGCAAATCGAAAAAACCAAGCTGCAGCCTAACGTACCGATGAATTGCCCCTACCCGTAAAAATGCAGCCTGAACCTTTCACTAAGCCTTCCGCATGGCTCGGCAGCGCCAGGCGCGGGCGCAACCTTCACCAACTTATGAAAGAGAAAATACCGAAAATTGAAAAGCAGCAAGACGACCTAAAGGACAGGCAGATATATTTATGGATTTCACTTCAACCCATCCACCCTCAAATACCCCAACGGCTGTATTTTTTCCGCTTCCTTCAACCAGTGACGGGATTTTGGGAATTCTGAAACTGACACGGGCGTTCTGTTATGAGCTTTCTTGCCGAATGAAACTGTTGCCTCACCTTTTTTGTCGCAGTCTTCGCTCAAATGGAAGATATCGCCAACCAATTTTTTCAAAGGTTCGAGAAAAATTTTCTGTTGTATCAGTGAACGATATATCTGAATACTATGCTTTTGGCGCATACTCGCCGAGGGAACTTTCCTTCCATTGATTTTCATACCTGACTGAAGATTACACTTCTTATTCTTTTCCCCATTTCCACCCCTTCCACACGACGCTGGATTTTTTTTTCCACTTGAAGGGAATTTGATTCATCCTGGCTCAAAGTACACGAATGAAGGAGCTGAGCTCCCTATGTGTTTCTTTCGACACCCAGGCTGTGCTGGGCGGAAGTTTGGCATGCCAGGCAAAGGAAAATCTTCAGCAACAGCGCTGGTTTTTTCAAAACCAGCTTTTTCCAAACGAAGTGGGCGTGGTTAAAACAAGCCGCAGGAAAGGAATCAACCAAAAGGGAATGCTGGTAAAGCATGGGCAAAATTTCGCAAGAAATGTAGCGTCGCCAGATTGCATGGCAAAACCCGAAAGGCTTCAAAAGATGGTTGATTTTGCAGCAAAGGGGGATTGACAAAGCAAAAAAGGGAATGGTGTGAGGAAAGCGGAGGATGGTTAATTGATAAAAATTCAGGAGTGAGCAAGGGATAGTTTTGGGGTGAAAAAGTCAACGTTTAACCCCGAAAAACAAAAGGCATTCGGCTCGTATTTCGAAAAATTTTGGCTTGCCTGAAAAAAAGCTAATCGAATTGTTGACCACCGCATCCGTCCAAGTATAAGAATGCAAAAGCGGTTGCCGAAAAGCTGATAGAGTAGGCACTTCACCAATAAAACAATATTGCAATGGACAGAAAGACCCACTTGGGGGTGCTGCTGGCACTCGCCCTGGCGCTCCCTTCCCTCACGTTTGCCCAAAAAAACTGGAAAGCTGGCTTCGCTGTCGGCGGCGCCAGTTCGCAGTGGTATTTCTCTACCCCCGAAGAAGACCCAGACTTCCATTGGACGAATGCCTGGGGCTTGCACTTTGCCCTGCCCGTTGAAATTGGCATCAACGATTTCCTGGCTTTCCAAGGCGTGCTGGGCTGGACTCAAAAAGGAGCGAAAGTGACCCTTGACTACTTCGACGGCTACTACCACGTCCAAGCCGAGTCCAAGGCGCAGGTCAACTACTTCGACGTCCCGCTCCTACTCAAGGTCTCGACCAAGCCGGGCAAGGTGCGGGGCTTCGCCAACGCTGGCGTTTATCTCGGCTTTGCCCTGAACGGGAAAATCAAAGCCACCGCCACCGTCACAGATGAAAACGGCCACAAGGAAACGGAAACGGATACGGAAGACATTGACTTCGACGAAATGGAAATGAACCGCACTGATTTGGGACTGGTCGTTGGCGGCGGGCTGCGGTTCGACCAGTATTTCTTTGAAGTCCGCTACCTACACGGCTCGACCAACCTCGACAACAGCGGCGACGCGGAGGCGGCGATTTACAATCGGTGCGTGACCATTTCGGCGGGTTGTTTTTTTTAAAAATAGGCATCGCCAGTTGCGAATTGCCTTTTCCATCCGGCGTCCTTGCTGTTCGTGCCCATCTCGAGGAATAGCGGCAAGCGCCAACAAAATCTTTAATCATGAAAGCATTCACTTGCCTATTGGCGCTGCTTTGCGCTTGTCTTAGTCATGCTCAAACGCAAGTTGCCCTTACTTTTTCAGGCGTCGAAGAATACGTCATCCCCGGCGCTTTTGCCGATGAACAGCAGCAAGCCGCCGGTTACTCCTGCGTGGTAAAAAGAAAAATGAACGCAGACAAAAGCAGGGTTGACTACACGCTTTACCTCTACGATGATGCCTTGAAACAGACTGGCAGCATTTCCTACTCGCAAGACAAAAAGACTTACCTGGCTTGGGCAGGAAACACCGGCAAACTCGTCACCCTGGTCTTCGCAAACCAAAAAGAAAAAAGATTCACCTTTTGGCAAATCAACCGAAAAGGGGAGCAAGTGCGCCACCTGACGCGAGTGTCCGACGCTTTTGCGCCGATGATTAGAACCCTCAAGGGAAAAGGGCTACTGTATTTTTCTTTCAAGCCCTACCAGGCATCCATCGAGTTCATCTCGGAAGACACCACTGCTCTGCCCGATTGGAAGACGTCCCTCCTGCCCACCGGGGGAAAACCGTACGACCTGGAAATCGAAGCCCTGAGCGACAGCTTGCTTTTTTGCAGCTTAGTGCGCTATGCCAACAGTTGGAAAAAGGATGGGGAAACGAGCGTGCTTGCCTTCGACCTGAGAACAGGCACCCAGGTTTTTGAAACCGATTTGGAAGACGGCCAATACGCCCTTCAACTCACCAACAGCGTATCGGAAGACGACCGCCTGCACCTGTTCGGGCTTTATTGCGAAAAAACCGCCCAGGTCTTTGCCGACAACAGCCTCGGCATCTTCGCCATGAGCCTGGATTTGAAAGGCAACGTTGCCACCCGCAAACACCTGTCGTGGGCAGGCGAGGTCAGTCCGTTGCTCGGAACCACTGTCTCGGGAAAAATCACTGGCAAGGGGCATCTGTTCTTTCACAATTTTATCAAAACGGCAGACGGCAAGATGTGGGGCGTGGCGGAAAACTTCTGGAAAGCGGCAGATGGGCTGGGCATTGCCGCTAGCATTTTATCGCCCGGAACGGGCAATTGGCTGCAAATGAAACTCGGCGATTTCTACCTCTTCGAGCTTTCTTCCGATTTCTCTCTGCGCAAAATCTGGACGGTGGCAAAGAAGGAGCATGGCATCTCGCCGCCTGTCGACCCGATTTTCGACCGCCCCCAGGCATTGGCTCGCTCCATGCGACAGTGGTTCGATTACAGGTCAACTACCCTCAGTTCCGACTGCTCTTCTTTCCTGATTCGGTATAATGACGAAGGCGGCGCCCGCTCTGTGGAAAGCATCATCAAATATGAGCAAGGCGAGTTGGAGTCAGGTGCCATGAACGAGCAGGACGAGCAGTTCCTGGAAGTCAATACGCTGATAAAACAGTTTCCCGGCGATGTGCTTGCCGCTGATTTCAACGCCAAAAAAAAGCTACTGGAGCTTTGGCTGGATAATTAGCAGCGGGAAAAATGTCATCCCGGAAAAATGAAATTTTTTTCCGGGATGACATTTCCGGGCAATTCTTCAATTCTTCATTTCTCAACCTTTTGTCATGAAACAACACTTGCTCCTCCTGTTCCTGCTTTGCTGCGCCGCCTGTCTTTTCGGGCAAAATCAAGACGTGGTGCATCTGAAAGACGGCACAAAAACAAGCGGAACCATCTTTGAAGACAACCCTGGCGACCACCTTAAAATCAGGCTCGTCAACGGCGGCGTCACGCTGGAATACACCTACTTGTACGCCGACATCGAGAAAATAGAGAAAGGGCAGCCGTCCGGCACCGGTGTCGTCCGGCAACGCAACGACTCGCCTTCAGTCATCAGCCAGGTGCGGCGAAACGATGGGAAAGACGCTTTGTCGCCGGAAGATTTAGGCGGGCAGACGGGCTTAGTCTTTGGCTTCGGCGACGGCTTCATGGGCGGCATTCGCTACTGCCCCAATCTCTCTCTGGCGCTGGAAGCAGGGTTGGGCGTAGGCGCCGTGAGCACGAAGGGTTTCGATAATGATGGCAACGAAATCATCACGTCGGACTTTGGCTTGCAAATCGAAGCTGCCGCCCACCTCATGGGCAAACGGCAGGAAATGTCCAACGGCAAAATCAAATCGCACGGGTTGATGGCAAGGGTGTCGCATGTTTCAGGCGGCGCTACCGCCACCTCGATTTCCTGCGGCTGGGCGCAGGAAATTTTCAACCTGCGGAAGAAAAAACCCACTCGTTCCTACCTTTTCGAATTGGGTCTGAAAGCCAGTTTTGAAAACAGTGACTTTTACGAGTTGAGCTACCCGGTGCTGCCTTACCTGCGTTTTCGTTGGGTTTGGTACTTGCCCGGGACTACGTTCCCGCCTGCTTCGCACCTGGAACCGAAGGCTGACGACGTGCAGCCGCCCATCCTTGTCGAGCCAAACGAGCAGGGGCAACCTGAGCAGGGTAAAGTCGTGCAAAGACAAGATATTCAGCCAAAACCAGCGAATGGATTCAGCGGACAATCCTACCCTGCGCCCCCGCGCAAACGCAGCATCATGGTTGCCACTTCGACAGGGCTTGCCAACAGCCCCGGTACGCTCGGCGTCGGCAGGAACGCAGCCGGTTTCAGTTTTTACGAAGAAGAAGGAACGAAATACTCCGCCGTCAGCCTCTCGCCCAACATCGGCTATTTTTTCAACGACGGCTTCTTGGCAGGAGCGAGCCTGACGCTTAGCTCAAACACGGAAAAAGAAACCGATACCAAACAGACCACCTCGGTTTTTCTCATTGGTCCCTTTGCCCGCTACTATGGCAACCTGCCGCAAAACGCCCGCATGAAATGGACATTGGAAGCTGCAATAGGCTTCGGAACGGCAAAGTCAAAGTATAAGAATGGCACACAAACCTTCGAAAATGCCAACGGGCTTTTCTCGGTGAGCATGGGTCCTGGCGTGGCATATTTCCTGGGTGACCGGGTGGCGCTGGAAGTGCAAGGCGTATACGAGCGGCTTTCGGTTAAGGACAAGGATAGTGGAAAGGAAGGCTCGATTGGAAGCTTTGGGTTGCGAGTGGGGTTCGGCGTGTTTTTGTAGGCTTTGAAAATCAATTTTTTTACATGGCGGCGAGGGTTGAAAATTCCAATTCTCGCCGCCCAATCAAATTCTTTTTTCCATGAAAAACATTCAATTATGGCTACTTTGCGCAACGGTTTTCGCCGCTTGCCTTTTGAATCCGGGCTGCAAAAAAGACCCGGCAAGCTCTAAAAAATCTCTGCTGACTTCGGTCGAGTGCTGGCACTTGACGAAGATTGAATTTCTGGATTCCACGACGAATGTGTGGGAGGATTTTTTCCTCGATGAGTGCCTGACAGAGAATTGCTATTCCTATCGAACGGATGATGTGTTTGTCTGGGACAACGAGGGTATGCCTTGTGACTCATCTGAACCGCAGACCATTGAAGCCACCTGGCATTTGTCCTCTGACGGCAAGACCCTGACCTGGTCAGTAGGCTCAGACAAAGAGACCTATACAATTGCGGAGTTGTCAGAAAACAGGTTGGTGCTGGAGTCGGAGGTAACGGATTTTGGAGACTATATGCGGGAACGGGAAGTGTTTGAGCCTAAATAATGCTGCCTCATTCTTCCCTTAGCATTTTCAATAGTGTCAACTTGTGAGTAGCAACCGATAATGCGTTGAAAATTATCGGTTCCTTACAAGTTGACTCTTCCCAACAATTCAAGCCGTAAAAATTTGCCTATGAAGCGGTTAACTATCTATTTCCTGGCTTTTTTGCTGCTGCCTGCCTGGTGCCATAGCCAAGACTTATGGGTACTCTCGTCTGCCAGCGCCGAAGCGCAAAGTCAACAATATCACCTGACATGCACCATCGGCGAGCCGGTAATTTGGTTCGGCGCCTCCGCTCAATATTTACTGACGCTGGGTTTCCAACAGCCTGATTTTGGTGAACCGGTGAGCGTGGAAACGTTCCACCCGGCGAATTGGCAGCTTGAGGTTTTTCCAAACCCTGCGCACGATTACCTCAATATTCGATATCACCTTTTGCAAGAAGAAAACCTGGCAATAGAAGTGCATGCACTAAACGGCAAGGTAGCCGTGCCTCGCCTGAAATTACCGCCGGACGGCGCATTTCAATTAGAAGTTGCGGCGCTTCCTGCGGGGACTTATTTCATTCGCTTTTTCGATGAAAAAATGCGCCGGGCTGTCTTTCAATTTCAGGTGATAAGATAATTCCAATACCATTTCATCTTCCTCTAATTTTCAAGACAAATGCTATCCGACATGAAAAAAATTCAACTTTTAGCGACACTGCTGTTTGTCCAGATTTGCCTGCTGGCACAAGTTCCACAAAGCTTTAACTATCAAGGTATTCTTCGCAAATCGGATGGGACGGTGCTGCCCAACCATGTTGCCCAATTCGATTTTAGCATCAAGAATGGCATCACTGGTGATGTTGAATATGTTGAAAACAAAGACCTCACCTCCAATGCCTTTGGCATCATCACGCATCAAATTGGCACGGGTACGCCTGTCTTTGGTGAGTTCACCGATATCACCTGGGAAACGGGCAATACTTATCTGAGAGTAGTCGCTACCGTCAATGGCGAAACCATAGACCTGGGATGGAATTATCTGAATAGTGTGCCTTATGCTTTGTTCGCTGAAAGGGTTAGCAATGATTGGGCGGGGACGCATATTCAGAATGAAGATGGCAGCAACCAGGTGCATACAGCTTGGGACGATGACGGCATATATTTTAAAACGGATAGCCAGTATCATTTTGCGATGAAGGGGGCGAGATTGGAATTCATCAATAGCAATGCTTCCATTCTTATCGGAGAAGGTGCCGGAGAAAATATGAGTCCGGGCGATTGGGGTAATATTTTTATTGGCAATGAAACTGGATACAATAGTCAGGGAGGATATTCTAACGTAGCCATTGGCACGAATGCTTTTCAGAAAAATGAGAATGGTGCTGAAAATGTAGCTATTGGTAGTTACACACTGTATGAAAATCTGGGTGGCTACGGCAATATTGCTTTGGGAGAGCAATCTTTGTCCTCTAATACGCAAGGCTCTCAAAACATTGCCATAGGCGCTAATAGTCTGTCTCACAACTCCAATAGTAATTCAAATATAGCTATCGGAACAGGAGCATTGTATTACAACGAACAAAGCGAAAACACAGAATCAGGTGAAAACATAGCATTAGGCAACTTTGCTTTGGAACAAAACTATGAAGGCGCCCAGAACATTGCTATTGGCTCTCAGGCTATGTCCGGCAACAACGGAGGCAATTCCAATATAGCCATTGGGACGAGTGCATTGCAAGACACTGAAGGTAGTTTTAATATCGCTATCGGAGATTTGGCGCTTTCGGAAAACTATATAGAAGGCTCCGGAAATACTGCCATTGGCTCCAAAGCTATGCGTCACAATTATTCAGGTTATTACAATACCGCAGTTGGTTTTGAAAGCATGCTCTCCAATTCGGAAGGTACCCATAACAGTGCCTTTGGCACACATTCGCTTTTCTCCAATACTACGGGCAGTGAAAATACAGCCATTGGTAGCGGAGCATTGAATGGAAATAAAACCGGCTCGCTAAATGTCGGTTTAGGCGTAGATGCGCTCCTCCTGAACTCATCGGGCGATGCGAATATTGCAATAGGCAATGACGCATTATCCGGAAATTCCACCGGCAGCCAAAACGTGGCAATAGGCAATTCAGCTTTAACTGCACATTCATATGGTGACCGAAATACAGCATTAGGATATGAGGCAATGTCAAATAGTTCTGCTGGTTATTCGAATATTGGAATTGGTTATCAGGCAATGTACAACAATGTAGGTGGTGGCATCAACATCGCTTTAGGTCAAGAGGCTTTATATTCAAACGCTTTGGGCGAAGGAAACATAGCGATTGGAGCGAGTTCTCTCTTAACTTGACTTTGTTAGATTAGGTTTTTTGGGGATTTGACATTTTGGACTTTTCG
>CAZHLB010000117.1:0-12587 GCA_964533005.1 uncultured Saprospiraceae bacterium | reverse complement strand
ATTTTTTTTAGCGGCCCCCCAACCGTCACTCGGGGGTTTTTGTTGGTGCCGTTTAAAAAATTAAAATTTTAACACCGCAAACACCAAAAAACCACCTGTCAGCTTTTCGCCCCCCGACGCTGCGTCGGGGTAAACCGAGAAATGAAACATCCCCTTTTTTTGACACTGATTTCGCTGATTTGGCTGATTTGCACTGAAAACAACTCAGTGAAAATCAGCGAAATCAGTGTCAAAAAAAAACTCAATTCTCAATCTCCAAAGTCGTCGTCAAATCCACCTGCAAAACTGCGCCCAGCGCCACGTCCAAAGTCCTCGCCACCGCATTTACGCCCGCCGCAATTGTCACTGTTTTCCCCGTCGGAATCACCACGTCCTGGCAACTGAGCGGCACGATGCCGTCGCTCCAATTGCCTTCGTCCGTCCAGTTCACGCCGTCGCCGTTACCTGTCCAGGTGTTCGTTGCAGCTTCCGGGCTGCCGCTGCAATCGTCGTCAAGGTTGTTGCAAATCTCTGATGCTGCGGGGTTTATGGCTGAATTGGCGTCGTTGCAGTCGTCGTCGTTGGCAACGTAGCCGTTGGGCGCAGTGCAGGCTTGGACGCTGGCAGCAGCATTTCCGTAGGTGTCGCCGTCGCTATCCTGGTAAAAAGTCAGCAAGACGCCTTCGTCAATTTGCATGTCGCAATCGTCGTCCAAGCCGTTGCAGGTTTCCGTTGCGCCGGGGAAAATGGCAGGGTTGGCATCGTTGCAGTCGCCGCCATTTTCCGAAAAAGTGTCGCCGTCGTCATCGCAAGCCAAAGGGTCGGTTGCCGAGACGAGGTGACTGGCGTCGTCGGTGCAAACGTTGGCGTCGGTGGCGGTGACGGAGTAAGTTCCAGTCGCTGAAACCGAAATGCTGGCAGTGGTTGCGCCAGTGCTCCACAAAAAAGAAATGCCGCCGCTCGCCGTCAGCATGATGGTTTCGCCGGAGCAAATCGAGCTTGCTCCTGAAATGCTCGCCGTCGGCAAGGGATTGACCGTGACGACCTGGCTTTCGGTGTCGGTGCAGCCATTCCCGTCCGTTGCGGTGACGGTGTAGGTTCCTGAAATTGAGACAGTTATCGCCGCCGTCGTCGCCCCGGTGCTCCAAACGTAGCTCACGCCGCCGCTCGCCGTGAGCATCACCGAGCCGCCTTCGCAGAATGTCGTTGCGCCATTTGGCGTGATGCCCGCCGTTGGCAAAGGATTCACGGTGACGACCTGGCTTTCGGTGTCGGTGCAGCCGTTTGCATCGGTTGCGGTGACGGTGTACGTGCCTGAATTTGAGACAGTTATCGCCGCCGTCGTCGCCCCGGTGCTCCAAACGTAGGTCGTGCCGCCGGAGGCGGTCAGCATGACTGAACCGCCTTCGCAAAAGGTCGTCGCTCCGTTTGGCGTGATGCCCGCCGTTGGCAATGGATTGACCGTGACGACTTGGCTTTCCGTGTCGGTGCAGCCGTTTGCGCCAGTGACAATTACCGTGTAAGTATTTGACGTGGAGACAGTTATCGCTGCCGTCGTCGCCCCGGTGTTCCAGAGGTAAAACGAGCCACCGCTCGCCGTCAAAGTCACCGAGCCGCCCTCGCAAAAGGTCGTTGCGCCGCTCGGCGAAATGGATGCTGTCGGGTTGGGCAGGACGGTCACGGACTGGTTTTCGGTGTCGGTGCAGCCGTTTGCAGCGGTGGCTGTCACGATGTAATTCCCACTGGTCGAGACAGTTATGGCGGCAGTGGTTGCGCCGGTGCTCCACGAGTAAGTGTTTCCGCCAGAGGCGGTCAAAGTCACCGAGCCGCCTTCGCAAAAGGTGGTTGCGCCGCTGGCGGAAATCGAAGCGGTGGGCGCAGGCAAGACTGTGACCAACTGGCTTGCCACGCCCGTGCAGCCGTTCGCATCGGTCACCATCACCGAATAAGTGCCGCCGGTGGAAACGGTGATGGCTGCCGTCGTCGCTCCCGTGCTCCACGAGTACGAGACGCCGCCGGAGGCGGTCAGCGTCACCGAGCCGCCCTCGCAAAAGGTAGGTGAACTGCCGGGCGTGATGGCGGCATTGACCGTGTTGACCGTAACGGTCACTGCATCGGTGGCGGTACAGCCGCCGGAAAAGGTGGTGGTCACGGTGTAAGTGGTTGAGGAAGTGGGGCTTGCGATTGGGTTTTGGATGTTCGCATTGCTCAAGCCGGTGGCTGGCGACCAGGCGTAGGAAAGGGCGGCGACTGGCAAGGCATTGAGTTGGGTGGATTGTCCATTGCAAATCGAAACGTCAGCACCTGCGTACGCTGCACAAACGGTGGCAAATTCGTGAGCGCCGATGTCGGGGTTGGAGGCAGAGCGAGCCGTGCCGAAAAAGTCCACCGTGACCGTGACAGGCGTGCCGCCATTCGAGGCAAACAAAGCCTCGCCAGCGTTGCCGGTATTCACGCTGAGGTTGCCGGTGGCAGTGCTCACGAAGAAATTGACGGGGTTGGTTTCCGTGCCGGAAATCCTGGACAGCGAGTGGCTGTCGCCACCGGACGAGGTTCGCCACTGCGCCAAAGTCTGGTTGGTCGAACCCCAAAAACCGACCGTTTCAGCCATCGGCGAGACGAAGTAGTTGTAGTCACAATTGCCTGCAAACCACCCGGTTGCGGGGGTCGAAGCGGTGTTTGCGATAGCGAAATGCCCGCCTGCGCCGGTGCGGGCGTTGTAAAACAGGTTGTTTTTGGCAACCGTCCAGGTGGTCACTTGGCGCTCGAAACAAGCGGTGCGGTTCACCGAACCACCCGCTGCGCCGCCGATGAAAACGCTGTTGTAAAATAGGTTCAGGTTGGCAGTGCTGTTATTGTCGTGGCGGATGCCCTGGATGAGCACGTCGTTGGTCACGCCTTCGCCGAGGGAAATCATGTTGTTGCTCAGGGTGTAGTCGCCAGAGTTGGTAACGCCATCGAAAGAAATGCCCACGATGCCGCCGCCGGTACCGGCGTTCGGGAATTTCAGGTCGTAAATTTTATTGGCGGAGACGGTGACGTTTTTGCCATTGAAACCAATCGCAAAGTCAAAGTAGGGGCTGCTTACGCTGTAATTGTTGGTCATCGAATGGATGTTGTTCCCTGAAATTGTAAGGGTCGTAGCGGCGGGCAATAGTGAGGTGTTGATACTTCCGTTGGCATAGATGCCAGAATAGCCTGAGCCGGAGAAGGTGCTGAAACTATGGATGGTGTTGTTGGCGATGGTCATGCCCGAACCATTATACACCTGCCAGTACAAGATGCCATTCGACCAGGCAGTCCCCCAAGTGTTGTTGTTGGTGAAATTGTAAATGGTGTTGTTGCTGATGCTTCCGTTCACGTAGCAGACGGGTGACGTGCCTCGCCGGATGACCCAGACACCGTTTAAATCGCACTCATTGCTGGTGCTTGCGCCATTCGTGAAATCGTAAATCGTGTTGCCCGTGATGTTGACCGTGTAGGTGATGGTGCTGTTCGGATTGCTCACGGCGAGGATGCCGGTCACGTCAACACCGAAACCAGTGTCAGTGCCGAGGTTTTTGATGATGTTGTCCTGGCAGGTTTGGGTTTTTCCGTTGGTGGCGTTCCACATGGCGATGCCGTACAGCTCGCCGAAGTTGCCTGTGTTGTTCACTAAGTTTTGGACGGTGTTGGTTTTAATCAGGGTGTTGCAGTTGTCAGCGAGAATGCCCTGCAGCCTGCCGTAAGGCGTCGAACCGCCTGTCATTTGCATACTTGCGGCAGTAGTCAGGCTGCCGATAGTATTGCTTTCGAGGGTGGCGTTGTCGTTGAAAGAAAGGATGCCGTAGCCTGAAAGCTCACCTGTTCCCGTGCCGGTTTGGTTGAAAGTGACGGAGCCGACCGTGTTGTTTTTGACAAGGCAGGTACCCGTCCCACCAATGAGGATGAGCTGTCCGTACAAGCCGCCGGAGGTGGAGTTGTTGCAGTTTAGCACGATGGAACCTGTACCGGTGGTTGCACCGATGGTGTTGCCGGTGGTCGTGCCGATGTTGAAAGCCCCGCCGAAAACGCTTAACGGGCGAAAAAACCAATAACCCTGCCCGGCGTAAGGCATGCCCGTCGAGAAGTTGATGTTTTTGATGGTGTTGCCTTGAATGCTGTTCACCGGCGAGTTGCCGAGCGTGGCGCCGATGCCTTCGAACCCTAAAAAACCCGTATGGCTGATGGTGTAAGCAGACCCGCCCGCATATGCCGCCGAGCCGCCGATGACGTTGTTGGAAATGACAAAACCTGCGGAGACTGTGCTGGCTACGCCATCATCCACTAAAATAGCTACGTTATAAGTATCCGCTCCCGATGCGGTGCGGGCGGCAGTCTGGAAAAAATGGTTGCCGGTGATTTGCATGGCTTGGTTGTACCTGTAAGAAAATATGCCGTTGCTCCACTGCCCGGACATCCAGAAATTGGAAATTTCATTGTTCGAGATGACGAGGTTGTCGTTCATGACGGAACTGCTCAAGCCTTCCGCCACGATGCAATTGCGTGGCAAGTTTCCCGAAGCGTCCCTGATTTTGTTGCCAGTGATGGTGTTGTTGTCGCAGCCCGTCGAGCCGGAGGTGGCTCGAATGACGACTACGCCATTGGTGAAAGGAAAATTGGTGCCCTGGGTGGAACCTTCCAGGGTGCAATTTTGAATGGTGTTGCCGGTGGCGTCGGCTTGAATTTGGAGGACAGTGGCACCAGTGCCGGTGTTGGTGTTCCTGATGGTCAATGAATTACCGCCCGTGTTCAGCCCATTGATGAGCGTGTTGTCCGCCCCGTTCAGGCGGATGAGTTGCCCGCTGAGGCTGCCGGTCACCGTTCGATTGCCGCTGGGCAAGACGGTGACGGTATAGTTGGTTTGATTGAGGACGGCGACGGCGGTAATCGTGTGATTTGCCGTGATGGTTGCCGTCACCGCACCGCTGCCGCCGCCGGTGTTGATGGCGCTGAAGGCGGTAGTCAAAGTAGTGTAGGTGCCGGTGAGCGCCCCACTCAGGTCAACTTGCGCCGTGATGAAATGGGTTGAAAAGACGAGGAGGAAAAGGGTACAGAACTGCTTCATGGCGAGAGATTTAAAGTGTGTGGACAGGTCTGTTCCGGCAGCACTTCAAATCTTAACGGCGGAGGAGAAAAATTTTCCGAAAACCACGGGTCAAGTAACCCAGCAAAAGCAAACCCCCAAGCCCCAATGTCCAGTACAGCCAACCCGACAGACCGACTGGCTCATCCATTTCCACCGGACGCATATCGCCCGCCGCCACGAAGCCTGCCCAGTACCAGGGGCTTGCCAGCAAGGGGTCTTTCGTCGAGGCGAGGTAAGCCAGCTTGGCATTGCGCAAAGCCACATCCTTGCGCTGACCCGATTTCAGGTTTTTGTAAAACTCGACCATGATTTGCCGGGTCGCTTCGTCCGGCACTTTCCAAAGCGACATGATAGTGGCAGGCACGCCCGCCTGCATGAATGACCGGGAGAGGCTCATCGAACCTTCACCGGGTTTCAGCAAACCCGTGCCGGTGTTGCAGGCGGAGAGCACGGCGAGGTCTGCCCGGAGGTGCAGGTTTTGCAATTCGACGGCGTTGAGGTTATTGTCTTCCGAGGTGTCGCCGGGCGTGTGGGAGAGCAGCAAGCGGGAAAAATTCGGGTTGTTTTCGTCCAGCAGGGAATGGGCGGCAAGGTGCAGAATGCGATAGTTTTCCGCTTCCGATTTGAAGGATGTCTCGCTTGCCGAGCGGTCGAGAAAGATATTTCCATGGGTCATAGAAGCAATGGTTTGCACCTCCTCCCTTGCGCCGGGCAGGTCGTAAAGTCCATCCCGAACCAGCGCCGAACGGCTTGCAAGCAACGGTGCCAGCGTGTCGCTCGATTCGTATTTTGGCGCAAAACCTGCAAACAGCCGGGGCGCTTTTTCCCTTTTTTGTTCCATTTGGTAGAGCAACAGGTTGCAGGACGGGGCGTATTGCACAGTGTATTTTTTCAGCAAAAATGGAAACTCGGCAAAGCTGACCGGCGGCTTGTTTTTCCAGGCGGAATAGTCGCCCAGCAACTCGAAAGGCACATCTTGAGAAAGGAAGTCGTCGGGTATGATAATGAGGCGGTCAATAGAGTCGCCGAGATGGGAAAGCGGTACCCGAAGCAAGGAATCGTAAAGGGTCGTAGCGGAAGCGATGAGCCTTTGAAATTGGACGGAATCCGGTACTTCCAACTGCGGTTTCAAGGAGTGGAGGAGCGTGTCGAGGACGGGCCTTAGCTTCCTGGAGTTATAGACTTCACAAGTATGGCAGGTGTGATACCGGATATCTTTTTGGGTGATTACAAAAGCGCTGGTTCTAACTCCCGTCACGAGAATAGACACCAATGCAGTATGCTCATCCAGCAGTTTTTCCTGGACGGCTTTCACGGTGGGCAGGTAATCCCGGTTTTTCCAGGCGGAATAGGCTGGGTACTTGCGCTCGATATCCACCAGGTGGTTCTGATAATCTTGTCTGGCAGTGAAAAGGCGGCTGCGCTCTGAAACCACCGAGGCGCTATCGCCCAAAATTTCCGCTCCATGCAATCCATCCTCTGCTTCGGCAACGGCAGCGCCCAATGCCTTCGTTTTTTGGATGAGCCTGTCCACCATGCCGGCTCGCTGCATGGCTTCTTCTCTCGCAATTCCCTCGAACAGAAAAAGCGCTTTGTATTCTTCCGACACCCGAAAAGCTTCTTCCACCCGCGCCGGGTTGTAGCTGAACCTGTTCAGGTATCCGAGTAGCAAAATCACTTGATGAAATGCAAAGTCGTGGTGACTTTTTATCACTTGCCGGGACTCGTCGTTGGAGGTCTCCGCCAACTGTTCCCGCACCATGCGCAGCAGGGAATAGGCAGGGCGCAGGGCTTGAAGGAGGTAGTTGGTGTCGCGGGTTTCTTCAAACTTTTTTTTATTAGCTTCCACAAATGCCATGGTCGCCCGCTTTACCTCCGAGCTAAATCGGGCGGTTTCCAGCAAGCCCGGATTTTTATCCAAACCGAGCGATTTGACGCCCATCGCCAACGTCTCTCTCATTTTATCAAGACGTTTCAGGTTATAGTAAGAATCTGACAACATTTGGCAAAACCATGGAACCCGTGGGTTTTCAACGGCGTCGGCTGCGACAATTGTTTCCAAACCTTGCTGCATCCAGTATGCGGCGGAGTCCCACTGGGAGTTTTCCCAATTCATCATGCCTACAGTCCACCTCGCCACGCCCGCTCCCACGCCTGCAGGCTCGCCCAGCCGGGCGTATATGTCCAGCGCTCCCTTGCCTTTTTTCAATGCTGTCGCAGGGTCGCCTATTTTGTCGAACGACCTGCCCCATCGTGCCATGCAGTCTGCCAGGTACCGGGAGTCGTCGCCCCAGAATCTTTTCATCAGCGGCACTGCTTTGTCGTAGCAAGGCTGCACTTCCTTATACCGCAGCAACTCCTCGTAACCTATGCCTGCATAGCGCCAGGCAAGCGCCGCCCAGGGAAACTCGCCGCCCTGGTGCTGCTCGAAAACGGCAATGGCTTTGAGCGAATAGTCCAACTGGTCGCCGAACATCAGCCTGTTTTGAAAGCCCTCGCCCATCGCCTGCCACACCCTGCCGCAGTGGACGCTGTTCTCGCCAAATGCCTGTCCGAAAATTTTCAAGGCTTCCTGAAACTCGTCTTCCGTTTCGTCGCCCCGGAAATTTGC
Source organism: uncultured Saprospiraceae bacterium (assembly GCA_964533005.1). Taxonomy (GTDB): domain Bacteria; phylum Bacteroidota; class Bacteroidia; order Chitinophagales; family Saprospiraceae; genus UBA6168. Next base: position 4,890 of record CAZHLB010000117.1, on the reverse strand, counting down.
GTTGAGTTCCATGCCTTTCAAAAGCAGCGCTTCCGCCATTGCCGGGTGATTTTTCAGCCCGCATTTTTCCAGCGCGTACACTGCCTTTTCCGCCGCTTCGAGCGCCTGCCGGTCTTTCATCAACAGCCGCCAGGCATTTGCAATGTGCGTCAGCGTGACGCCTGCTTCGGCGCTGAACTCACCGAAGATTTTTCGTTGAATTTCCAACGCTTTTTGGTGATGCCACAAGGCAGAGTCGAGGCTGCCCTGCCACTGCATTTCCTGCAAATTGCGCCCGACGGCATTGTGGCTGGCGGCGGTTTCGGGCGCTTCGCCGCCGAAGATTTTTTGGCGCAGGGCGAGGCTTTTTCGAGCCTCAGTCAGCGCCGTTTTCCAATCGAAGCGGTAGAAGTTTTGCCAGGAAAGCCCTCCGTGCAGTTCGGCGAGGAGGGTGTCATTGGCAGGTTGGATTTGCCCGCAGGCGGCTTGGGCTTTTTGGGAAAAAGCGGCTGCCTGCTGCGGCTCGTAGCGAAGGGCATGGATTTGACCTGCCAGTAAGTTGGAGCGAAGGATAGTTGCAGGCTCGGCACTCTCAGCTGCTTTTTTACAAAACTCCAAAGCCTGGTCGAAACGAGCCGAGTCGAAATGGGCGAGGGCAAGTTGAAAGGCAGCCGCCGGTTCCAAATTTTCAGGAACGGAAAACGAAGTAGTTGAACCGTTGGCGGATTGCTTCTCCTGGCAGGAAAATGCGACCCAAAGACAAGTTAGGAGGAAGAGGAAAGTCTTCATTTGCAAGCCTATTTTGGAAAGAGCTTGAAAGTTACGGGTAGTTCAAATCTGTTTCAATAACCTTTTCGCATCTGCTTGCCGGGGCGAAGTTTCATCTGCTGCAATTTTTTCCAACTGCTTTTTAGCTGCCGCCGATGCTCCCTGTTTCAAATAGCTCAAAGCCAGGTACCACGTGGCTTCTTTCAAGTAACGGGACTTTTTGTTTTCAATGACGTTTTCCAGCAGCGCCGCCGCCTCGCTTGCCCGACCGAGCGCCAGCAGGGAATTGGCTTTGAAAAATAGCAGATTGTCGCTGTTTTTCACGGCAGGTTCCATCTCTTCGTATGCTGCCAGCGCCTTTGCATACTCGCTTTTGAGGTAAAATTCAACGAATCGCTCGTAGGGCTTTGGATTTTCTTCGCTTGCCCTGGTGCGCCCGCTGGATTTGAAAACTTCGTCCTCGTAAGGCTTAAAATTCTCAGCAAAGAGGGCATCCTTGTCCACTTTTCCGGCAGCAACGGGCGGTGTGGTTTTCTTTGCTGGCGCAGGTTTCGATGGGTCGGCAGGCAGATTTGCCGGCGGAGTCGTTTCAGTGGGTTGTGTTGCAGGCAGAGTGTCTTGCGTTGAGGGGCGTTCTTCCAGCTGCGGTTGGGGCAGTTTTTCACGGTTGTTCATCCACCAAAAAAACGCTCCCAGCAAGACCACGCCGAGCAATGCCGCCACCCACCTCCAGTGGCGACCGGCGTTTTTTTTTGCCTTGCCGGGCAGGTGGAATTGGCGTTGCCGCAGGCGAGCTTTCAATGCCGCCTTGCCTTCCAGCCGGATGGCTTTCAGGGCGAAGGCGTGCAATTCCACCTGGCGTTGCAAAGCAGGGTCTGCGCTCAGTTCTTGCTCAAAAGCAGATTGCTCGGTCTCTGGCATCTCCTGGCGCAGGTACCGCTCGATACGTTCCAATTCTTGTTCTTCCATTGTCCTGAACTTTCCCGGCGCCGTCAGCGGCGTCCGTTTTGGCGTAACTTATCTTCAATGATTTCTTTCAAACGTTTCAAGCACCTCGACGAAGAGGCGCTCACCGAATTGAGGGAATTGTATTCCAATTCGACCATGATTTCGGCGATGGTTTTTTCGTGGTAATATTTCCGAAGCAACAGCTCCCGGCACTGCGGCGACAGTTCGCTCATGGCTTCCCGAAGCATTTTTCGTTCGTCCTCCCACGGGTCGTCCCACTCGAAAGTGATGATTTCCGGCTCGTTGCGCAGGGCGTCGTCAATTTTGTCCCGCCAGAGGATGCGCTTCATTTTGCGGTGGTTTTTCAGCAGGCGTTTGTAGCCGATGGCGAAGAGAAAGGTGCGCAACTCGCAACACAGGGAGGTTAGTTTTTCAGCTTTTACTTTTTCGTAGAACGCAATCACCGCATCCTGCCAGGCGTCTTCGATGTCTTGTTCGATGGCTTGGAAACGCTTGCCTGCCCACCTGAAAAATTCTTCCTGGTGGCATTCATACACCTCGTCCAGCGCTTCGAGGCAGCCTTGCCGGAGCGATTGGATGATTTCGGTAGCAGATGATTGGCGGTGTTTCCCCAAGTCCTGATTTTTTTGACAGTGAATTTTACTGGCGTGAAAATCAAGACTTTTTGGAACAAATGGAAAGGAAATTTGAGGTGCGCTGCGCCTGGTTGTATGAAATGGGGAAACGGGTGAAATAAGGTTGGAGGTTAGTTCCAGCAGGGTGGGGAGAGGTTAACGAGCAGGCGGTTTTTTTTTGCCGGTTTAACAATCCAGCGCCTATTTGCCGGCTCGCAAATTCTCCTCGTAAAATGCAATCCATTCATCCACGCTCACCTTGCCCGCCAGCTCGCCGATGAGGTCGAAAGGAATCTGATCGAGCTTTTTGAAGCGGACGCAACTCTTGCCCATGTCCAACCTGGCTTTGCTGCGGACGGCAAATTCCTTGGTGAACCAATCGAGCAACTCCGGCATGGCATACAAACCCATGTGGTACAGCGCTACAAAGTTTTTTTGCGAAGCAATGCCGATGAAAGGCAGCGGCTGTTTCGGGTCGCAGTGGTAGCCCTTCGGGTAAATCGAATGCGGAACGCCGAAGCCCATCATTCCATAGCCCATGCTTTCGGAAAAGCCATCGGGCAGGTTGTTGGCGATGGCATTCCGCAGGCGGCTGACGGCTTGGCGGCGGTCTTCGGGCAAGGAATCGAGATATTCGGATGGCGTTTTTGCAGTAGAAGTCATGATTTGAAATTGATGCGGTTGACGAGGCTGATTTTGCAGCAAAATCAACCTCGTCAACCAATGGTTTGAAATTTTTCCTCACAAACTGATCCCCCGGATAAACGACTCCAGCACATCGAGCGCCACCTGCGAATCCACCAGCACCCAGGCGCTCACCTTTCCAAATTTCGGGTCTTCGAGCAAGGCGGCGAAATGCGCCAGCGCTTCGGTTTGTTTTTCCGCCTTCAAAAATTGCAGGTACTGACCCAGGTTTTCCAACTGTAACTGCTTGTCAAAAGCCTCGTGGTGACCGCCGTTGACCCAAAGCACAATTTGCTCGTTCAGGAAAATCAACTCCTCCAATTTCAGCTTTTTCAACTGTGCTTTGTGCTTCGCAAAATCGAGCAGCACCTCCTCCGGCGTCACTTTCAGGAATTTGCTCAGGCTCTTGCGGAAATGCGTCGCCGCCTGCATTCCTACCATCCCGGCGATGATTTTCACGTGCATTTCAGACAGTTCCCGCAGCGGTTCGATGAAGTGCGAGACCCGCTCCCAGGCTCGGCGGTCGGGCGACTTGTTGAGCGAACTGGCGAAACCGTCTTTGTAAAGTTCCTTGCTGTCGTCGCCGTCGAGGTAGGTCGGGTTTTTTTGAAGGAAACGAACGACCCGCTCATCAATGCCCGCCTTGTCCGCCCAGATGAGCCAGTCCTGTGCCGTCGGATGAAAATGATAGACGTTGAAACGGGAAACGAGCGCCGGGTCGAGGTCGGTCAGTTGGTACTCCTCGCCTTCGTTGACGGCGGAAACGACGATGCTGCCTTCGGGCAATTTTCGCCCCGCCAGGGTGCGGTTCAGCGTCAAATCCATGACGGATTGCAGGATTTCCGGTCGTGCCCGGTTCATCTCGTCGAGGAACAAAACGACCGGCTTGCCGTCGAGGGGCCACCACCAGGGCGGCAGAAATTCCGAGTGCCCCGTCGCCTCGTTTTTATACATCAAGCCAATGAGGTCGCCGGGGTCGCTCATTTGACCGAGGAAAAACGGGACGACGGGCATGCGGCGGGCAGCATAATGCTCCCGAATGATTTGCGATTTGCCGATGCCGTGCCTGCCGACGAGCAGGACGTTTTGGGTGGGCGGGGTGAGGGCGAGGACTTCGGTTAGCTCGCGGGCGTCAATTTTGATTGCCATGTGAGGAAGTGATTTGGTTCGGTTTGCACCTTTCCGAAAGTTCCAAACTTTCGGAAAGGTTGGTCTTTCAATATTCAACATCCGCCTCAATCCAATTCAAGTCTTGGTTCACGTAAACCGAGGATTTGACTTTGAGAAAGACCCCTTTTTTCATCAGTTCCCGCAAGGATTGAATGGCGGATTGCAGGTTTTGCAAGATGTTTTGATAGCTGCCAAAATAAATGTCTACCTCCATCCGCTCGGCTCGGCTGAGGCGAACGAACAGTTTTATTTTGTTCCGGTAGCCTTGCTCGATGAGGTAATCCACTTTTTCATCCTCGCAGAGCGACTTGATTTTGGCGAAGATGGCTTTCTGTTTGAGCGACTTGACTTTCTCCCGCTTGACAGCTTCCAATTCGAGTTTTTCCATCCGTCGGTCTTCGGGAATGCTTGCTTTTCGGAGCGCCTCGGCGTAGGCTTCGATTTCGGCGACGGCGCTCACCTGCGCCATTTGCCTGTTTCTCCATGAACCCAACCATAGGCAACCGGCTTTGTCGAAACTCAATATCAAGTCAACGTCGGCGACGAGTTTTGCGCCGAGTTGAATTTCGAATTCCAGGACGTCTTTGCTGTGATAGCTCCAACTCCGAGGTTCGATGCGAAAATGCGGAAAGGACTTTAGCTCCTTTTTTAGTTGTTCGAGCAGACGCTCCCGCTCTTTTTCGGTCTGCGCCGAGCGCGGTTTGCC
>CAZHLB010000116.1:0-12673 GCA_964533005.1 uncultured Saprospiraceae bacterium | reverse complement strand
ATTTTGGAACTTGGCGGTTCTTTTTCGGCAAGAGGATTCAAGGGTATTTCTTGGATTCTGGATGCAGCTCAAAGTCCCCGAATTTTTCCGGAAATGAGTTTTTAAAAAATTTCCACCAACACTTGTTTGCAAGCCTGCGATGTATTTATCTTGCGACGTTTTTATCGCACGAATAAAATATCGCAAAACATGAAAAACATCATCGGACGCGACGAAGAATGCCGTCGCCTTTGGAAAATCCTTGACAGACAGAGTGTTGTGCTGGCTTCCCTGCGCCGCATTGGCAAAACCTGCACACTCAAAAAAATGGCTGCCGAACCACAAGAGGGCTGGCAAACCGTGCTCTACATCGTGCAGGGCAAGAAAAGCGTGGAAGAATTTGTGCAGGGGCTTTACAACGAATTGGTCAGCAAAGGCATCGTAAAACCCCAAGCCAACCGAGTACGAGAGTTTTACAACACATGGCTCGGAGGAACAAAACCTTTTGGCAACTACGAACTACCAGAACTTCGACAACACTGGAAAGTAGTGCTTGGCAAGATGCTCGAAGATGTGGCTGAAAGTCAAAAGCCCACGCTCATCATGCTCGACGAGTTTCCCTGGATGCTTTACGAACTCATCATCACCTACAAATCGGAGGACGAGTGCATGGAACTCCTCAACATCCTGCGAACCTACCGCGAACAGTACGAAGGACAATCGAGGCTCCGCTTCATTTTTTGCGGCTCCATCGGCATCAACATCGTGCTCGACCATTTGGTGAAGGAACACAAATACCTCGGCAACCCCATCAATAACATGTACACTTTCGTCCTGGAAGAGATGAATGAAACTGATGCCGCCGCGCTTTGCTCCCATTTAAGCTGGGTTTACGAGCTTGAGGAAGCGGGTGGCGTTAATGACCATATCGCCCGTTCGGTGCAGAACCTCCCATTTTACATTGACTTGGTTTTCAAAGAACTTTCGCAAAAAGGAACCACCGCGCCTACCATTGCCGAAGTGGACGCAACGGTGCTCGAACTGGTGCAAGACGTGAGCGGAAACGGCAACTTCGACCATTTCCGTGAACGGATTGATACCTACTACAGCCCCGCCGACCGCCTGCTCGGCTACCTCCTGCTCAAAAATTTCGCACTTGAAAACCGACCGCTCAACCGTCAAGACATCCTCCAACTCGCCCGCCACGAAACCCCCGCCATCGAAGACGACGCACTCAACGATTGCCTCAAAGACCTCACCCGCGACCTCTACCTGCGCATGGATGCAGAAGGCAGATTCACTTTTCGTTATGCCCTGCTCCAACGTTGGTGGAAAATGCACTACTGTTAAGCCATGTTCACATTCAGCGCTAAAATTGAAAATACGGAGCGGCTCGAACAGACCCTCATCGGCAGGAAACACATCGCCGACTGGCTTGAAAAACAAGCCATGAACTTTGCCCGCACGAGCCAGCCACTGCGCGAACTGCTCATTGGCTCACGCGGGAGCGGCAAGACCCACCTCCTGCGTGTGCTCTATCACCGCATCGCCGAGAAGCCCGAGGTGCAACAGCATGTTGCCATCGCTTACATGAGCGAAGACGAGTATGGTATTGATACCTATCTCGACCTGCTGGTGCGCATTTTCAAAGCCTTCACGCGCCTCGCGCGCAATGAGGAGGAGAAGAGCAAAATCGCCGGGTATATTGAACAACTCAAGCGCACCGCTCCTGAACAGCGCATCCCCAGCGCCGAACGGTATCTGCTCGAATACCTCAATGGCCGCCGCCTGCTGGTGCTTATCGAAAACCTCAACGACATCTTCGCAGGCATTGGCGAGGACGGGCAGAGCCAGTGGCGAGACTTCATCCAGACCCACGACAACACGGGCATTGTCGCCACCAGCCAGGCGATTTTCAAGGATGTGAACAACCGCAGCAAGCCGTTTTTTGGCTATTTCCACATCACCTACCTCCCAAAACTAAGCTTCGACGATGCCCTTGAACTGATGCGCACACTCGCGAGATACGACGAGCGCAACGACCTGCTCGAACACCTCGACACCGACGAGGGTCGGGGCAACCTCCGCGCCATCTACGAACTCACCGAGGGCAACCACCGCCTGCTCGTCACCTTTTACAGCTTCCTGAAAACCGAGTTCAAGAGCGAACTCTCGAAGGCCTTCCTGCTCACGCTCGACAAATTGAAGCCGTATTACGAGAGCTTTCTCAAACTCCTTAGCTACCAGCAACAGAAGATAATCCAATATCTCGCCCTCCAGCGCGTACCGCAGACGGGTACGCAGATAGTCCAAAACTGCTTCCTACAGCCCACCACCGTCAGCAAGCAGATGTCGGAATTAATGCGGCTTGCCTATGTGGAGGCACACCGGGAAGGCCGGGAAGCTTACTACGAAATCACCGAGCCGCTCCTGCGCATCTGCATCGAAGTGAACGAAGACCGTGACGGCATCATCAAACTTTTTGTGGACTTCCTCGGCAGGCTCTACACTGCTCCCGACCTCAAAAAAGGCTTTCTCCGATTCTCGCTGCTCCAGGATTTGGTGAACCCGGAACTCCGCAATACTTATCGGGATGAGGCCCACTATTATAGCCGTGCCGTCGAGGCATACGTTGATGATTGGAAACCCTCGCAAGAGCAGCAGGAGAAGGTTTTAGCATTGAAAACCATTGAGGAAAGAGAGCGGATGATTGAGGATATGGTGCGGGGAAGTGTAGGTTTTGATGAGAAAAAATTCAACGATTTGGTTGGGAAGAAAGAATGGAAGGCAGCGGAAGAGATGCTCGACCCATTTACCCAAGAAGAGGAAATAGCAGAGAATGCATGGCTTGGGCTGGGGTTTTTGTATAGCGAGCAAAAGTTTTTTGAGAAGGCAGAAGCTGCCTATAAACAAGCATTGAAAATAAAACCAGATTACTACGAGGCATGGAAATACTTAGGTAATTTGTATCGGGAACAAAAAGCTTTTGAGAAAGCCGAAGCGGCCTATCAAAAGGCGTTGAAAATAAAGGCCGACTTCTATGAGATATGGCACAACATGGGTATTTTGTATAGAGAACAAAAGTCTTTTGAAAAAGCCGAAGTAGCCTATCAAAAGGCATTAGAAATAAATCCCGACTCTTACGGGTCATGGAATAATTTGGGCATTTTATACGGAGAACGAAATCAATTTGAAAAAGCCGAAGTCGCTTATCAAAAGGCACTAAAAATGAGACCTGATTTGCATGATATATGGCATAATCTGGGTAGATTTTATAGCGAACAAAAGGTGTTTGACAAATCTGAGACAGCCTTTCTAAAAGCATTGGAAATCGAGCCTGAGAACTATGATACTTGGATTCTATTGGGTGCTTTATACTTTGAGCAAAATAGGTTTGACGACGCCGAAATCGCCTATAAAAAAGCATCAAAAATCAACCCCGAAAACCAAAATGTATGGAAACTTTTGGCTTTTTTTTGCGAACAGCAAAATCAATTTGACCAAGCTGAAACTGCTTATCGAAAAGCATTGAAAATAAACCCTGATGACCACGAGGTGTGGAAGTACTTGGGCTTTTCGTGCAAAGAGCAAAATCAATTTGACAAAGCCGAAGATGCCTATCAAAAAGCCTTGGAAATCAAGCCTGACTTTCACGAGGCATGGAACAACTTAAGTCGTTTGTACATAGAAATAGATGAATGGGGCAAAGCAAAAGAAGCGACCAGGCAATATGAAAAACATGCCCCCGACAAGGAAGCCGGGCAGCTTTTGTACCTCTCCGCCTGCCTCGGCGACCTCCAGCAGTACCTTCGTGCTGCAACCCGATATGGTACTCAGTCGGAAGACGAAGACATGTCCATGCTTGTGACAATTCCGCTCCTATGTGCAAAGCCAGATATGATAAAATCAGTGCTTTCGGCAGTCACTTCTGGGAATATGCTGGGCGAGCCACTTTCCCGTGTGCTGAAGTTTATCCTACCTCTTTTGATAAAAAATGACTCTCTTACTCTGGAACAACTTAAAACTGACCTGACCGCCCTCAGTTCCCTATACAGCCAAGACTATGGCTTCCACTACCCGCTAAAATATTTCTCGCTCGCCATCCGCTACTACCGCGAAGGCGAGAAGAAGGCACTCTACGAATTGACCAAGGAGGAACGTAAGGCATTTTTAGAGTGGGCAGGCGTGGATGTGACATAAATAGAACCTGGCTTTGCGTTTTCCACAATCTTCCTGGGACTAGTATTCTTTTGAAGATTCAAAAACGACACTTCCTTTTCCAAAACCCGCTTGTTCAACAAATCCTTAATATCCCGAAGCGCCGCACCCGCCAAGCATCTGGCAAGTTTTAAAAAAGGACACAAAAATACGGCTCACCCTAAATTCAAGCCGTACTTTTGTGCCACAATGAAATTAAACAAAGCACATCTTACGCAGCTTGCCGAACAACACCAAGGCTTGCTCAAAGCCTCCGACCTGATTGATGCAGGCTTGAGTTTCAAGCAATTGCGACGTTTAACGGCATCCGGAGAATTGGAAAAACTCGGTCGGGGCATGTACCGAATCCCGACGCACCCCTACGACGAGCGAGTCGAAATTGCCCGGCGGATTCCCAACGGTGTATTTTGCCTTTATTCCGCCTGTTTTTTGCATCAATTATCTGATTTCGTGCCTTCTGAACAGCACCTCGCCGTTCCTAAAAAATCACGTTACGTGCTGCCGGATTACCCGCCTGTCAAATTGTATTATTGGGAAACAACTGCATTTCAATTGGGGATTTCAGACTTCAATTTGGACGAAGGAAGCATACGGGTGTACAATCCGGAAAAAACAGTCTGCGATATGTTTCGCTTGCGAACAAAGACAGGGGAAGTCGTGAAAGAAGTTGTGAAAAATTACCTTCAACGCCCCGACCGCAACCTTGCCCAACTGCACGAGTATGCCCGGCAGTTGCGGGTCGGTAAAATATTGAATCAATATTTAAACGTATTGCTATGAGCATTTCTATCCAATCTATTCAGGACAAACTTCGCAACATCGCAAAAGCCACCGGCAAGGATTTTCAACTCATTCTCACCCGGTACTTTCAGGAAAGGCTGTTGTTCCGCCTTTCGCAGAGCAGCCACCGGGATAATTTTTGTCTCAAAGGCGGGGCATTGCTATATGCTTTTGAACGAGAAGCGAGCCGCCCGACGCTTGACCTTGATTTGCTTTCTCTGAAAATTCGCTTGGACAAAACACGGTTTGCCGGGATTTTCAGGGAAATATGCGATTTTGAGTACCCTGACGACGGCGTTCAGTTCGATACCAATAAAATTGCCATTGCTGAAATCATGGAACAGCGCAGGTATGCCGGTTTGGAAATTAAAATTCCGGTTTCGCTCGGCAACATGAGGCAGGTAATGAAAGTGGATATCGGATTTGGAGATATAGTCACGCCTCCGCCGAACATGATGTCCTATCCCACCTTGCTGGACATGGATGCGCCGGAAATAAAAGCCTATTCTCCGGAGACGGTTATCGCTGAAAAATTCGAGGCGATGATTGACTTATCGGAATCGAATAGCCGGATGAAGGATTTCTACGACGTTTATCAACTCCTTTCCAAAAAACACTTTGACCCAAAAACGTTACAACGGGCTGTTTCCCAAACTTTTAAAAACCGGGGAACGGTAGTGCAGCGCAATCACCCGCTTTTTGAACCTGCATTTGCCAGCGACCCGACCCGGCTCAAATTATGGGAGGGTTTTCTGACCCGGTCAAGATTGGGCGAAGCGGTTGCTTTTGCGGAGGTTATGCAATGCATCCAGGAACACATGCTACCAATTTGTGAAGAGATTGAGCAATAAAAATTAGTTCTCACTTCAATAACCCTTCACAAACCGGGCGCTTGCCACCATTTTTTCCGATTTAAAAACTACAAAATATACGCCGGGAAGCCAGTCGCCAATAGCCAGTTGTAGGGAGTTGCCGGATACGGCAGGCAGGGATTTTACCAAAACCCCGTTCACGTCAAAAACGGAGAGTATTCCATTTCTCCCAGCAGATTCAGGTAAAAAAACGGTCAGCACATCACTTGCCGGATTGGGTGAAAGCGCCAGTGTTTGCAAGTATTTTTGAGCTTGCCCGGTTGCCGTGAGGCTTTCATGATAGAGGTCGGCAGCGGCTTCTGGCGTCAAGGCATAATCGAAGATTTTCACCTCGTCGGTCAAGCCTTTGAAATTATATTCGGTGTTGTCGGGTAGCATTTGCGCCACGAGAAAAGGCTGCGTGGTAGTGCGGATATTTCCTGTCAAGGTGCGGTAGCTGTTCAGTTTGCCATTGATAAACAGCAGCATCCAGCCGTCGCCGTAGGCGGTAGTAATATGATAAACGCTGTCCTTTTGCACCTCCAAATCCGAGTCGAGGTCGCCAATTGAATTAAGCGTATTGACCGTCCAGCGGATTTTCTTTTCGGGGGTAATCGAGATTTTCCAACGGTTCTGCCAGCTTCCGTGCGAGAGGATAAACATTTCTTTGTCAAACAGTTGCGTAGGTTTTACCCAGGCGCTGACGGTGATTGTATTTTGAAAATTAAGCAGGGGATTATTCGCCACCGTCATCCGGTCATTGATGCCATCGGTGAACAGGGCGCTTGCCGGGTTGCCAAAAATATCGTTGACAAACAAAGCGCCGAAAACCTGCCCGTGCAGGTTGTTGCCGCTCACGTCGTTTCCGTTGCTGGAAAAAGGGTACCAGGCAACCAGGTCGCCACTCGTGGCGGGGAAGTTTTTGACCAAAACGGAGGTCGTTTTTGTCGTTGAAAGCCCTTCGTCGTCTTGCACGGAAAGGGTGATTTGATAAATCCCTTCGGTGCCCGGTGCTGTCCAATTCACACTGTTTCCGCTGCCGGAAATTGCGCCGCCGGTGACGCTCCAAGTATAAGTTATTGGGTCGCCGTTGCTGTCGAAAACATTGGCAGTCAGGCTGATAGCGCCGTTGGGAGAAACGTAAGGAGCGCTTTTTTCCAGTTCTAAAATTTGCGGAGCGACATTGATTTCTGCCACCACTTTCAAGTCGAGTGTAGCAGTGTCTTTGTTGCCTGTTTCGTCAGAGACGATGAGCGTAATTTGACACTCACCCAAAGTTGCAGGTGCGTTGAATTGAACTGCCGTGCCGTTGCCGGTGATGTTGCCGCAAGTGGCGCTCCAAGTGTACGTCAGGCTGCCGCTGTCTTTGTCAAAAGCTTTGGCATAAATAGGAAGCGAGGTATTTAATTGCACCTCATTTTGCGTTGCAGCTAATGACTGAATTCTTGGAGCATATTTAAAGGCAAACGCCGTCTGCATATAATCAACTACGACGCCATTGATGAGCATTTTATTCCGGTGGTAGGTTATCGTTCCGCCGGGCGGCGAAAGGGTAATTAATAGTGATTCATTTGCTGGAATATCGAGACTTGCCGTATCGTTAATTCCTTGTGCAATAAACGTTTCAGACAATGCTTCATAAATATCTACCGCATCATTTCCAACCGCTAATTTCACCGTTTTAGCCACGTCATACGGGTTGTAAAGCAAATAAGTAGGATATGCCGCATCGTTGTAAAAGTCGGTTTTCAGCAAGTCAATTTTAAGTATTTTCGGAACGTCCGTTTTCTCCAAAATAGCACCCAAATAACCTATGGAAGACGTGCCATACAATGCCAAATTTGTGGCAGCCCAGCCGCCATTCACGGCATCGCCGGTAGAAAAAGGCGAATTGCCTTGCCACACTTCCCGCAGGGCTTCGTAGCCAATCACCCGGTCGGGGTCGTGCGCATTCGACCAGGCGGAGGCGTCCTGCAAATTGGACGGCAAAAAACCGGGAAAAAAAAGCCGGGTGGCATTGGCGAGGTTGAGTATCCATTTGCCGATTGCCCGTGCGAAACGCTTGTCGTAGCGCACCATTGGCGCAAGCGCACCTGCCTGTTGCGTACCATTCATTTGAAAAGCATAGTCATTGCCATTATCGTTCGCTTCGCCGATTAAACCGTCCACGTCGAAGCCGCCCCAGTTGCCGACGATTGCACCCCAGCCCCGCAAGTCGCCCCGGTCGAATGACCAGTTGACCATTTTTTCGAGGTCGTAACCGGTGTTGATTTCGGCATTCATTTTTGCCGCCGCATAAATGCCATACGGCAATTGCAATTCATACGAGGGGTTTTCATTCCAATTATCTAAAAATTCCATGCTCCATTCTGCGCCTTTGAGATATTCAGGATTGCCAATCTTTTTCCACGCATGATATAATACCCAGGCAAATGCGCCTGCCGCTTCCGGCTCTTTCACGCCGTCGTCGTTGGGTTCCATTTGTACAAATTTCCAAGCCCGGTGATTCATGTAGGCTTGCTGCCAGGGCGTGTCGCTGCCACCCATTTTCCGCACCGCTTCACCAAAGCGGTCGGCAATGCTGGTAAATTGAAATTCTTCGTCGCCACCCAAGCCGGGATATAATTCATGCAATTGATAGAAGTAAATATTGGGCATCATATCATACCACCAATCATTGCCGCTCGAAGCGCCGGGATTATTTCCGTAAATCAATTCGCCGTTGTTTTTATTGAAAAAGTCCTGGCTCATCAGCACCCAATTTTGTCCATATTGATTGGTTTTGTCAGCACCGGCGAGCGTTGCGCTGACTAAGGAAGGTAGGATATTAATTGCTTCTTTTCCATTCGGACTGTTCGTGCCGACATAAGTATGTAGCCCAAAGGCGGGGTTTTGTGGGTAATTGACGCCATTATTTTGCAGGGTGACGAGTGGCAGATATTGACCTGTTTTTCCAATGTCGTAAATGAAGCTGTCGTATTTAATGGCTACGGTTTTCCAGTCCCGCACATTATATGGCGCAGGTTCGTTGGGCATTTGGTCAATGCGGGGGATGTCAATTTGAGTGATTTGCGCTTGGACGCAAAAGGGAAATATCGTCCATAAGAGCAGTAGTATACTTCTGAGCATTGTGATGTTTTTTGTTTTTCAAAGCCTCGTTACGCATTCACCCCTGACCCCTAAAGGGGAACCAAAAAGGCTACATCCTCGGTCTGCAAAATCAGGTTTCGATATTGCTTTTTTGGTTCCCCTTTAGGGGTCAGGGGTGCGTGAATGCCGCTCAATAATTCGGATTCTGCACCAGCGCCGGATTCAAATCAATTTCCGCCTGCGGAATAGGAAACACCTCATGCTTCCCCATCTGGAAATCCGGTATTTTTTCCGCCGCAATTCCCCACCGCACCAGGTCAAAAAAGCGGTGCAATTCAAAGCCTAATTCCACCTGGCGCTCGTGGCGAATAGCGTCAATCATCTCCTGTTTGTCCGTCGTGACAATCGTCGGCAGAGCAGTAGCGGGGTCGTCCGCCTGCGCTCTGGCTCTGGCTCGCACTTCTTCCAGCGGGGCTTGCGCCTCCTGCACCCTGCCCAATTCGGCGAGGGCTTCCGCTTCCCAGAGCAGCACTTCGGCGTAGCGAATGGCGGTGTAATTGATGTCGCCGTCGGAAGGTTGCGTGACGGACGAAGTGTCCTGCAAATATTTCCGCACGCCGAAATGCGTGGACGAGTAGGAAGGCTTGTAAATGTAGCCGAAGTAGTCCTCGTTGTTCATCGCCACCGTGAACTTGCGGCGGGGGTCGCCCGGCTCGAAAGCGTCCACGAACGCTTGCGTCACTTCGGCAAAACCGTAGCCTTCCACTTTTTTCGAGCGCCACCATTGGTTCAGGAAATTGCCGACGCCCAATTCGAGGTTGGCGTGCTGGATTTCCCAGACGGATTCGCTGTTGTTTTGGGTGTCTTCCCTGAAATTATCCTGGTCATCGGCGACCAGCGAATACACGCCGAGGGCTTTGATTTTCGCAATGTATTCCAGCGCCTTCTCCCAGTTTTTCGCATAAATCATGGTCTTGGCGGCGAGGGCGTATGCTGCCCCGCTCGTCGCCCTGCCCACATTTGCACCGGTTTGCTGCGCTGGAAGCAAGGCAGCCGCCTGGTCTGCGTCGGCGACGATTTGCTTGTAAATTTCCGAGCGGGGCGTTTTCGCCACTTTCAACTCGTCCGGCGGCGTGATTTTGAGCAGCAGCGGCACGTCGCCGAAGACTTGCGTCAGCAGGAAATAATAGTATCCCCGCAGGAAATACGCCTCGCCGAGAATACGGTTTTTCAGCGTCTCGTCCATTTCAATTTCCGGCACTTTTTCGAGGACGGTGTTGGCTTGCGTGATGCCTGCGTAGTTCAGTTTCCAGAAATCATTGAACTCCGAGGTGCGGGGTGTGTGGGTCAAAAAATCAAGCTCCACGATGCCGGGGCGGGAACCGTCGCCGCCTGCAATCGCCTCATCCGAAGTCACCTCGGCGAATGCCCAGTAGAAATTGTTGTTGGTATTGTTGAACAGCAGCGGCTCGTAGGCGGCGTTGATTGCCTGCTCGGCGTCGGCGGCGGTTTGGAAAAAGGAACCGGCGTCGAGGGTGCCGAGGGGGTCTTTGTCGAGGATGTTTTCGCAGGAAGCGAGGGTCAGGACGGCGATGAAAAGGAGGTGATATGTTTTCATGATTTGCTTTTGAAGGAATGAGGATTTGGTTTTTGACAGTGGCAAAATTGGGAAAGATGAGACAAGGAAAATGGTATTATTGTGCAGGAAGGTGGTACTTTGGTGAAAAAGGAGCGACGTTGGTGTCAGGAATGCCGAAAGAGTCTTAGTCGGGAAAGCGCCTGGATTTATTGAGTATCAATCCGTTAAATTCCCTCTTGGTCGCTGCCCGTTCTTTACTTTATAGGCTTTGATATGCTCGCTTTCGATACGTTTGGCTTCTTTCCTGCCAGGTATGTCATAGATGAGTATCCTTGTGAAAAATCGTGTCCAGTTGTCTATCAAATTGGCAAAACGCAACTGTACCCGCATCCTTTTTGACATCCCATCTTTTTTGCTGATGCGCCCACAACTTATCCCATATTTGAAGATGTCGTAGTCAACCTTGTCAACTATCTCGTAAAGGTGGTGCAATGCATCGCTGTCGTCGGAGTTGTTATGTGCCATGTTTAAGTCAATTGCCAGCCTGATTTATTGCTTTGGGTTTCATAATTGAAAGTTGGGACATAATTAAATTCAAACCCCATTTTTAGCTCAAACGCATCATCCCCCAAACTCAACAAGTGCTCAAATACAATTTCATCCGGCATTTGAGTTGGGTCGTTAAGCACCTTTTCATAATACTCCTTTCCTTCAGCAACTACGGCACAACGGGCGTACAAAAAATCATCCGCAGAAATGAAGTGTTCGGGGTCATTCGCTGCATAAGCGTTTGCATGAAGCCTGGTATCCAAATGGTAAAGTTTCTCTGAAAGCTTGTCTGCAAACAGGCAAATACTCGATACCGGCATGGCGGCAAGCATCTTTACAGCAGGACGCAGTTTATCATCCGAACTCTTTTTTGACCAGTCAATCTGGTCAATAACCCGCCAAAAATCAGCTTCGGAAAACAGGTCTTCCGCCGGTGAGGTGTCCTGAAGCTTAAGTTCGACCTGGGTTGTTTTGCTGAACTTTTGCTTTAATTCACTGATGAATTGACTGCTTAGGTCGTTTATGTTGACGTTTAAGACGGTGGTCATGTTGTTGCTGATTTTTTACAAAACTACAAAAAAGCGGTGGGTTTGAAAAGGAGTTGATATCGAGGTGTCAGCTGGTCTATGCCAAGAATTAATCTGCTTGCAAACGGTACTCAAATTGTTCTTGCCCAATAACAAGAGTTTCCATCAAATTCTTATAGGCTTGTTCTCCCCCTTCCATAGTTGGCAGCATATCCAGATATTGTTGAATTGCTGCATCAATATCATTCAAGCTTTGTTTCGATTTCACCCAATTTTGAGGACTAAAAATTGCGTTATTCGGCAGACTTCTGTTTGAAGCAACTCGTAACGCAGTATTTAAACAGCGACCTGTTATTTTGACAAGTTGGTCAATCATGCTCTTTTGCTTTGCACTTTCCCAAGTTGCCATTGGTAAAGGCACTCTATCTGATTTATTATTGCCTATTGCAAAGCACATTGAAATTGCATAAAGATGATGAAAAGGGGCGTAAGCCTTCATTGTCAAGAGTGTTTCGTTCAACGCAAGAGGGTTTGCATCAGTCCAATTTTTCATTATCTCTTTCATCCAATTATTCAAGGCTTGGATGTTTTCAGGTTTGTAATCCCTTTTGAAAAGTATTTCAAAATGCTTATCGAATATCTTGGTTTCGCCGTATGAAATATTGGGTCGTTGTGAGTGCCAAGCAATTAGGTATTTCCCTAAATCTGATAGGTCAATCACAAAGTTTTTGTCATTTTCGGGTCGTTCATTCTCGCCGCGCTTAGTCTTGAAATAGCCTTGGGGGTACTTCTGCTCAAATAGCCGCTTCAAATTCAAAACCCGCTTGTCATTGCTCCTTAAATCTCTCGGTTTAACGGCACTTTGAGAATTTGTATTTATGCTTATCAAATCGGCTCGGTCTCTCTGCGGGATTTCATAAAACCGAAAGAGAACGTAGGTTTCTTCTACTTTTTTGGCTGTTTCACTGCAACTTAAAATTGTATTCAAGGATTGACAGCCATTTACAACGCTTAAACCATACAGCTTTAATTTCCGCTCATCCCCTTTTTGTAACTGTTCAGGAGAAGGAAAGAGCTACAGGTTTATTCGACAAAATATC
>CAZHLB010000115.1:0-12709 GCA_964533005.1 uncultured Saprospiraceae bacterium | reverse complement strand
CGCCGCCCTCCGAAATCCAGGTGTCACCTTTGGGTCGGTTTCGAGGTCGGCAAAAGTAAATTCCCATTTGAGAAATGCAGGGGTCGGCTTTTGGGATTTTTGTCAGTACCGCCAATTAACAAATTCAAAAACCGAAACCTGACCGACACTCGCCGCTTGGTTTTTCAGCTACCTTTGCCGACAGAAATTCCGACGCTCTTTTCTCAATTGCTTTTTCACCAAATTTTTCTTTGACATGAGCAAATTTTCCATTCGGCTGACCCTGCTGTTCAGCCTCGCCTTTTTCTTGAACTCCCAAGCACAAAACTGGAAATGCGGTCTTCCCGACCCGGCAGAAGTGAAGCGCCAAATGCTGGAAAACCGGGAAGAAATGCGGGATTACATTTTTGACCGCAGCGCCGTGACCTACGTACCGGTGCGCTTTTATCTGGTCGCCAAGACAGACGGCACTGGTCGCAACTCGGAACGGCTTGCCTTGCGGGCGCTCTGCCTGCTCAATGAGCACTACCTCGACCAGAACATTCAATTCTACCTGAAAGAATTCAAGTACCCGAACCACACCACTATTTACAACAACTCCATGTCGAACAGCGGCTGGAATGCGCTGAAAACTCAGGTGAATTCCAATTACAACGCCATCAACATTTTCATTGTGGACGAAGCGGGCGGCGACGCAGCGGCTTATTACCAGCCCCCTGCCACCGGGCAAAACAAGGCGGATTGGATTGTTTGCGCAGGCGAATATGCCGACGATACCCGGGTGCTGGCGCATGAAGTAGGGCATTTTTTCAGCTTGCCGCACACGTTCAACGGATGGGAACCGAGCGGCGGATGGGACGCTACAATTCACGGCAACCCGGTTGGAACCTGGGCGCCTGACGGGCAAACGCTCAATGAATTTGTGGACGGAACAAACTGCCAAACGGCAGGCGACGCCATTTGCGATACCCCGGCAGATTACATGTTTCCTTCAGCCAACTGCACTTACAACCCCGTGGCAAAAGACCCGCACGGCGAACTGGTGAATCCCGACAAAAAAAATATCATGAACTACCATTTTGGCTGCTCCGAGTATTATTTCTCGGAAGACCAAAAAGAGGAGGTCAACAACAGTCTTTTCAGCTCTTCCCGAAACTATGTCCGCCCGAATTACACGCCCAACCTGACAGAGGTGAATGGGCCGGCAACGCTCCTCAGCCCCGCCAGCAGCGCCACGATTGAGACCTATAATTATGTAGTGCTGGATTGGTCGGAAGTGCCTGGCGCTGACCGCTACCTGGTTGAGTTGAATGCCCTGGGCGGCGGCTACACCCGCTACATCGTCACTACTAATCAATTGATTTTGACGGACTTGTTAGCCAATAAGTCCTATTTCTGGAAGGTGCTTCCTTTCAATGAATACCACACTTGCTCGAATTATTCCCCTTCCAAAGTCTTCAAAACCGGCGGCACGTTCACTGCAACTTTTGAAATCGAAGGCTTGGATAACTGGTCGGTGCAGCCGAATCCGGCTCGCGCTTCCGGCATGGTCACGGTCAACGTCGAGTCGGCGGGTGGCATCACCGCTTCGGTGAATTTGCTGGATTTGAATGGGCGGTTGGTGCGTAGCATCGAGCAGCATCGCTTCCCGGGTGGCATTTCTTCGCTGGAAATTCCGGCGGAAAATCTTGTGCCGGGCATCTATCTCGTTGCCTTGCAAACGGAAAATAGCGTGGAGACGAAGCGCCTTGCTGTTGTTGAATAAGCTCAGAAATGTCATCTGAAAAAAAATGAAATTTTTTTTCAGATGACATTTCTTCGCCGGCGGCAGAAAAATGAAAAGCGGCAAGCATTCTTCTTGGAATGCTTGCCGCCTTTTTTTTTGTGGCAACCCAAAGCTGAATTTCTGCCCGAAAATTTTTGCCTGCCATTCTATCTTGCTGCCGCAAATTTCTCTTCAGCAAGACTTACCAAAACAGTATCAATTATGAACAAGCTCTGTAACCTAATCAAAAAAGAGTCGCCCAAATCGCGGCGCAAATTCATCATCCATTCCTTCACGGACAACTACTCCGACCTCATCGCAGGCGACCCTGCCGCCTGGCGGGGCAAGTTTCGGAAGATGGCGGAAACGCCATTTGCCTTCTACCGCGGTTCGGCGGCGCTTTTTTACGCCGACGTTTCTCGCGACGACGACCCGTTTTTGAACGAACAGACCAGCCGGGTCTGGATTCAAGGCGACCTCCACGCCGAGAATTTCGGAACTTACATGAACGGCAAAGGCATCCTGATTTTCGACGTGAACGACTTCGATGAGGCTTACGTGGGGCCCTTCACCTGGGACGTGAAGCGATTTTGCGCCAGCCTTGCGCTGATTGGCTATCAAAAAGCCATGTCCGACAAGGAAATCCGGGAGATGGTGGGTCACGCTGCCCGCAGTTATGCTCGCCAGGTGGCATGGTTTGCCGCAGGCGAAGACCGAAACTTTTCACTTCACGTGGACAGCACGGAAGGCAAGGTGCAAGACATCCTGAAAAAAGCTCGCACCCTCACCCGGGTAGGCTTGTTGGATTACGACACGGAAATTCAAGACGGCGACCGCCGCTTCCGCATCGGCAAAGGTTGCATCGCCCTTGAACCGGCAGAACGCAAGAGTGTGGAGGCGGCACTGGAAGAATACTACACGACCATTCCCGCTGGCTAGCGCAAGGCTAAAGCGTCTTATTTCGTGAAGGATATTGTGCGCCGCAAAGGCTTGGGCATCGGCATCGCAGGGTTGACGATGTACTCCGTTTTGATGGAGGGGGAAAACCAGGCTTTGGAAAATGACCTCATCATCGGGCTGAAAGTGGCGAGACCATCGGTCGTTAGCAAATTTGTGCCTGACGTGAGCATCCGCAGCTATTTCCAGCACGACGGGCACCGCACGACCATCTCGCAGCGGGCGCTCCAGGCAAATGCAGACCCCTTGCTTGGCTATGCAACGCTGGGTGGCAAAGGCATTTTTGCCACCGAAATCAATCCCTACGTGGCTGACCTGGATTGGAGCAACATCAACGACATGGACGATATCTTGCAAGTCGTGGAGTCGCTTTCCAAATGCGTGGCAAAAATTCATTGCATCTCCGATGAAGACAGCGACCAGACGCTCGTTGACTACTCTACAGAAGCTGCCATTCAAGGGGTGCTGGATGGTCGGGAGGCAGATTTTGTGGCTTACCTGACCGAGTTCGGGGAGAACTACGCCTCCTGCGTTCGAGATGACCACCGGTTATTCATGGATGCTTTCCGGAACCGGGAAATTCCGGGGATTTAGAAGTAAAAAGTAAAAGGTCAAAAGGTAAAAGTGAAATAAAAAGTAGGAAGGCAAAAGAGAGGCAAGGCACTGTTTTCACCATTTGCCTTGCTACTTTTTACTTCACTTTATCTTTTGACTTTTGACTTTTTACTTCCTTTACGCCGAACTGCTTACAACTTCTCCAAGTCCAATGAAACGAATCGGCTTACTGACGCTATCCCTGGCAATTTTCATTTTTGCTTGCCGCCCATCGGGTGAAAAACTTGCTGAGAGCAAGTCCTTTCCTTTCCAATCACCCGACCAGATTTTCGGACAACTTTTCGTGGACGTTCAGATGAACCGGGTCTTTCCCGACGGGAAAACTTTTGTGGATTGCACCCCGAAATTCCCGCCGCAGGAGATTTTGAAAAAATACGAGGCGGAAAAAGCCAAGCCCGGCTTCGACCTGAAAGCCTTCGTCACCGCCAACTTTGAGTTGCCTGCCAAACACGCCTCTGGCTTCCAAAGCGACACCACGAAGGCAGCTGAGGAACACATCAATTCCCTCTGGACAATTCTCACCCGCCAGCCAGACCAGCCGGTCGAAGGCAGCAGCCTTTTGCCATTGCCTCATCCTTACGTGGTGCCGGGCGGTCGTTTCGGCGAGGTATATTATTGGGACAGTTACTTCACCATGCAAGGCTTGGCGGTCGCCGGGCGGCAGGACATGATGGAAAATATGCTGGACAATTTTGCCTGGCTCATTGACACGGTCGGCTTCATTCCAAACGGCAATCGCACTTATTATTTAGGTCGCTCGCAGCCGCCGTTTTTTGCGGCGATGGTCAACCTGCTGGCGGAGGCGAGAGGCGACGCCGTTTATCAAAAATACCTTCCCCAACTTGAAAAAGAATATGCCTTCTGGATGCAAGGCGCTGAAAATCTGAGTGCTGCGAAGCCTGCACACCGCCGGGTCGTTCGCCTCGCAGACGGTTCTATCCTCAATCGCTACTGGGATGACCGCGCTGCGCCTCGCCCCGAATCATATCGGGAGGACGTGGAGACGGCAAAAAAAAGCGGTCGCCCGGTCGAGGAAATGTACCGCCACCTGCGGGCAGGGGCGGAGTCGGGCTGGGATTTTAGCTCCCGTTGGTTTGCCGACGGCAAAACGCTGACTTCCATTCACACGACCGATATCGTGCCGGTGGATTTGAATGCCTTGATTTTCAATCTGGAAATGACCATCGCCTCGATTTATCAAAATCAAGGCAACGCAGACAAGGCAAATTTTTACCAGCAGCAAGCCGCCAAGCGCAGCGCCGCTGTGAACAAATATTGCTGGCAGCCCACCGCCGGGTTTTTCTACGACTACGATTTTGTGAAAGGCGAGCCGACCAACGTGCCTTCCCTCGCCGCTGCCTATCCTTTGTATTTCAAAATGGCGACGCCAAATCAGGCGCAGTCGGTCGCTCAGAATTTGCAAAAAAACTTCCTGCGGGACGGCGGCGTGCTCTCCACACCCAACTTCACCGGGCAGCAGTGGGACGCCCCGAACGGCTGGGCGCCGTTGCAATGGATGACCATTCAAGGCTTGCGAAACTACGGCGAGACCGCACTGGCAAACGACATCAAAAAACGCTGGATGGACTTGAACGTGAAGGTCTATCAGAACACCGGGAAGATGGTCGAGAAGTACAACGTGCAGGATGTTTCGCTGGAAGCGGGTGGCGGGGAGTACCCGGTGCAGGATGGCTTCGGGTGGACGAACGGGGTGCTTTTGAAATTGCTTTCGGAGAAAATAAAGGGTTGAAAATCAGGAGGTTCTTGTGCCTAATTTAGGAGGTAACTTCAAGTTACCTCCTAAATTGACCACCAAGCTCAGGCATTTTCAAAGCGCTGGCTTTGACCTTTGCAACACAGGCGACAAAGCGACTTACATTGATAAACTTCAACCCTTGCAGAAAAAAAATTTAGTCACTTTTGGCATCGGCGCAAGCCAATGTTCATTGGGATAAATCACTTATTGTTTCACCAAAATTGAATTTCTATGCTAAAAAGCTACATCTTCAAACTTCTCGCCTTCACCGCCTTTCTGGCGGCGGCAAACTACAGTTTCGCACAATTAGCAACAGTGAAAGTAGATGCACCGGCAAACATTGCCGGAGACTACTACGGCAAGATTGCAGGGTTCGGACCAGCAGATGCCTTTTCCGTCAGCGGCACTTTGGCGCAGCCGGACGACGGCATGGGTTCCACCTTGGGCTGCACGATTACCAACGACATCAGCGGCAAAGTTGCATTGATTGACAGAGGCACCTGCGGCTTCTACGTCAAAGCGACCAATGCCCAGGCAGCAGGTGCAATTGCTCTCGTTGTTTGCAACAACGCAGTGGCAAATCCTTACACTTCTATCGTTATGGGAGCGGGAACGGGCGACCCGGCACTCATCACCATTCCGTCGGTGATGTTGAGCTACAACGATTGCGTAAAAATCAAGGCAGAACTTGCCAACGGTGTAACGGTCACGATAAGCCCGGATGGTCCTATCCCTGCTGCTGGCGAGGCTTGCGAAACGGCAACCGTTGTTCCTGGTCCTGGCACGTACACGACGCCTGACATGGTTTCCGGTTTGGGCGGTTACGCTGGTCACGGCGCATGGTTTTCCTACACACCTGCTGCCAATACGCTGGCAACGGTCAGTTCTTGTGGCGGCGGCATCAACACCCGTCTCTGGGTGGTGACTGATGGCTGTGCCGTGCAAACGCTCGTAGCTTCTGGCAACGACAATTGCGACAACGGCACTGGTGTTGTCAATGCAGCAGCAGCTACCTTCATTGCTTACGGAGGCGTGGAGTACCTCATCCAATGGGATGATGCCACCGATTATCACGGTTTTCAGTGGACACTGACCGAGGAAGCATTGCCGGTCGTAGATGTGGTTTTCACGGTTGACATGAGCCAGGAAAACCTCAATCCGGGCGGTCCTCAAATCGCTGGCACCTTTACTGGCGGGGCGCCTATGCCCATGACCAACAACGGCGACGGAACCTGGTCGTACACTGCCTCCTTGACGGGTGGCGACGTGATTGTTTACAAGTTTTTCAACGGCACGGACGCTGAACCTGATGCTGGCATAACCGATTGCACCGTTGACATCGGCGGCGGCACACTGGCAAGAATTTATTCCGTCGGGCTGGCTGGTGAAGCACTTCCGAATGTATGCTTCGGCTCTTGTTTCCCTTGCCCACCGCCAGCTTGCTCGCATCCAAACGCCGTTATCTGCGATGACTTCGATGGCTACAACCTCGGCGGCTTGAACGGTCAGGCTCCCCATTGGAGCATCTGGACGGGTGGCACCGACGGTAACGTCACTGCCGACCAAGCTTTCAGTGGTACGCAGTCTGTCGTGGTTACCAACAACAACACGACCGACCTGCTCCTGCTGCTGGGCAACCAAACTTCCGGTCAGTGGCGCTTGAGCTGGAAGATGTACATTCCTGCTGGCAAAGGCGCTTATTACAACTTGCAGGAAAGCGAAACGCCAGGCGTGGACTGGAACATTGATGTTTTCTTCAACATCACTACTGCCGCTCCAAATGGACCTGGTACACCCGGTCAGGGCACTTTGCAATTGGAAGGTGTGAACGCTGCAACGTTCACCTATCCGGAGGATACATGGTTCGATGTGGTGCACATGATTGACCTCGACAAGCAGCAAATCCGCTACCTCGTCGCTGGCAAACTCGTTGCCACCGGCGCTTACCAGGGTCAATTGGGTGGAGTGGACTTCTTCTCCATCAACACTTCCAACTCCCAATACTACATTGACGATGTGCTCTACGTTGATGTGCCGGAGCCTTCGGACTGTGATGCGAGCTACATCATTTGCGACGGCTTGGAATTTTACGATGCAGGTACAAACACAGGTCCGCAAGCTGCCTGGTGGACGACATGGAGCGGCACGGAAGGCGGCACAGAAGACGGCATCGTGTCGGATGAAGTCGTTTATGAAGGCTTGACTTCGCTGAAAGTCGTGGGTCAAAACGGTCCTCAAGATGTGTTGCTGAACCTCGGCAACCGCTCGGCTGGCAGGTACTACCTCTCCTGGAAGATGTACATCCCCACCGGCGAAAACGGCTACTACAACATCCAGGAAAGCGAAACGGCAGGTGTGGCTTGGAATCTGGAAACACAGTTCAATGCCGGTGGAACAGGAAGCACTGCGGATGGCTCCACTTTTACCTTCCCGCACGACACCTGGTTCGAGGTTTTCCATGCTGTTGACCTCGACAACGACGTGGCTTACCTTATCGTGGATGGCGCCGTTGCCCAAGCTTGGAATTACACGGGTAACCTCGGCGCTATTGATTTCTTCGCCACCAACGTCGGTCACCACCTGTTCTACGTGGACAACGTGGCTTACCTGCAAATTCCATCTTCGCTTGGCGACTATTGTTACGGCGCAATTGACCTGAACGATTACATCGGCAATGGCAACGGCACCACCGTTACCACGCCGCTGTACGACAACTCGAATGCAGGTGTTGACACGCAAAATTTCGACCCGACTACCGGCTGGGATTGCTACCTCGAACCGGATGGCACTGGCACCGCTCCGAGCCTCGACAACAACTTGTACTACACTTTCGTCGGCGACGGCGAAACGTATTTCATCGAAACGGGTGACTGCGGCTCCACCAACTACATCACTGACGGCGACACGCAAATTTCCATCTACACTGGCGGCTGCGACAACCTTACAGAAGTTGCAAATGCTTGCGTGGACGATGGTCCGAATGCAGTGCCAGGCAATTGGATTGCCGGTTTGGAATTCCAAACAGTGGCAGGCGAGACTTACTACATGAGCGTTGACGGTTTCGCTGGCGCAATTGGTGAGTTCTGCATCAATTTCACACAATTGACCGGTTCGGCTCCGACTGCCGATGTTACCTTCCGGGTTGACATGGCGCTTCAAACCATTGACCCGGCTGGCGCTTTCATCGCCGGCAGCTTCAACGGCTGGACGGATGGCGCAATGACCAATACCAGTGGTACGACCTGGGAAATCACTATGGAACTGCCTGTTGGTGAAGTAGTTACTTGGAAATTTAAGAATGGACCCGGCGGCTGGGAAAACAATCCTGACCTGGAAGATTGCGGCATCAATGACGGCTCTGGCAACATCAACCGCGCCCACACGGTCGGCGATGACGCTGAAACTTTGCCACTCTACTGCTTCAACTACTGCCTCACTTGCGCTCAGGTGGGCACAGAAGAAGACGAATTCGCCGCCGCCATCGGTCTGAATCCAAACCCGGCTGACGGCTACGTCAACGTGACTTACAATTTCGAGAAAGCCGCCGACCTGAACATCCGCCTGGTGAACAGCCTCGGTCAATTGCTCAATGTCCAAACGCTGGACAAAGCGCAAAACGGTAGCCTCCGTCTCGACCTGAGCACGTTGCCCGCCGGCGCTTACAATGTGGTCTTCTCCAACGGCGAACAGGTGGCTACCAAGCGCCTGATTGTCGAATGAGTTTTTGACACAGATGCCACTGATTTGACTGATTTTCACTGGAATAGCTCAGTGGAAATCAGTCGAATCAGCGAAATCAGTGTCGGAAGGAAAATGAAAAAGCCCAGCCCCGAGTACTCGGGGCTGGGCTTTCTGTTTTTTTCAATTGCAACACCTTGCCCTGCCCGGCGTTAATTTTGCACTTCAAAAAAGCAGCCTGAACAAGCCCGCTTTTTCAGCCTTTGAACTAGAAAATTGAAAATGAAGAAGTTAACCTTTTCGCTCGCAATGTTCCTCCTCCTCGCCTCGCAGGCGAGCGCCGCTTTCATGCTCCTGCCGATGGACGAGGAGCAAAAAAACCATCTCAAAGCTTACGGTGTCGCCTACTGGATACTCGAAAACAAGGTCGAAGCCTGGTGGCTGCTCAACTACCGGGGTGGCAGTTTTGCTTTTCCGCACACGACGCTTTTTGAAAAAGAATGCCTGACTCGTGGCGTCAGTTTTGAAATCATTCCCGACGCCGCTTTCAATGGCATTTTGAATGAAATCGCCCAGCCGGAGGTCAACATGGATGCGGTGAAATTGGAAAAAGCGCCAAAAATCGCCGTTTACACTCCCAACGAAGGTTTCATGACCGAACGTGGCGACAACATCCAACCCTGGGACGACGCCGTGACGCTCGTCCTGACCTACGCCGAAATTCCCTACGACAAAATTTACGACGACGAAGTCCTCGCCGACCGCCTCACTGAATACGATTGGTTGCACCTGCACCACGAAGATTTCACCGGGCAGTACGGCAAATTTTACTCCGGCTATCACGCTCAACCCTGGTATCGGGAAAATCAGCGCCTTTCCGAAGAACTGGCTCGAAAGCATGGCTTCAACAAAGTTTCCCAACTGAAATTGGCGGTGGCTAAAAGAATCAAGGAATACGTGGTAGGCGGCGGCTTCATGTTCGCTATGTGCTCAGCGACAGACACTTACGACATCGCCCTGTCAGCCGAAGGCGTTGACATCTGCGACAAATACTACGACGGCGACGGACCCGACCCGAATGCCCAAGGCAAACTTGATTACGGCAAAACCTTCGCCTTCACCAATTTTGAACTGGTGAAAAACCCGCTCGAATACGAGCATTCCACCATTGACAGCCACTACGGCCGGAACATTGACCCGGAACAGGATTACTTCACGCTCTTCGATTTTTCAGCAAAATGGGACCCGGTACCTACCATGCTCACCCAATGCCAAACCCGTACGGTGAAAGGATTCATGGGGCAGGCGACCGCTTTTCGCAAGTCAACCATCAAACCCAACGTGTTGGTCATGGGCGAAAACAAGCCAATGCAGGAAGCCCGGTACATCCATAGCCCTTACGGTCAAGGCTTTTTCACTTTCTACGGCGGGCACGACCCGGAAGA
The DNA here is from genome assembly GCA_964533005.1 of uncultured Saprospiraceae bacterium. GTDB lineage: Bacteria > Bacteroidota > Bacteroidia > Chitinophagales > Saprospiraceae > UBA6168. Next base: position 2,514 of record CAZHLB010000115.1, on the reverse strand, counting down.
TTACCGTCACTACGTGCATGACCCGGACACCGATTTGAACTTGCATCCGCAGTCGCCAGGTTACCGGCTGATTTTGAACAACGTGCTGTTTCCTGCGGCGAGGAAGAAGGAGCGGAAGACGTAGTTTGACGTTTGATTTTCAGCAACGGCAGGCAAAGAAGCAACCGAAAAGAGGCTGTACCATTCAATTTTTTGGTACAGCCTCTTTTCGTTCATAGCTTCTTTGCTTCTTTGCCGCAAACATACCAAGCCAAGGCTGGCGAGATTTTAAACCTCGCCAGCGTTCTTGATTGATTTCTTTGCCATGCCAAAACACGAACAACCACTTGCACCCTCGCTGGAACTGAAAGCCAAAGCCGCTGCCATTGCTCAAATTCTGGATGATTTATTTCCAGAAACCCCAATTCCGCTGGCGCACGAAGATGCCTACACGCTTCTCGTTGCCGTTTTGCTTTCCGCCCAATGCACCGACGTCCGTGTCAATCAAGTAACACCGAAGCTTTTTGCCGAGGCAGACAACCCGTTTGACATGGCAAAATTGCCGGTGGAAAAAATCGAAAACATCATCCGCCCCTGCGGTCTGGCGCCTCGGAAGGCGCAAGCGATTTCAGGTTTATCGCAGATTTTGATTGAAAAATTCGGTGGAAAAGTGCCTGCTGATTTTCAGGCGCTGGAAGCCTTTCCGGGCGTCGGGCACAAAACAGCTTCGGTCGTGATGAGCCAGGCATTTGGCGTTCCAGCTTTTCCGGTGGACACCCACATTCACCGCCTCGCCTGGCGCTGGGGCTTGAGCAGCGGCAAAAACGTGGAGGAGACGGAGCGTGATTTGAAAAGCCTTTTTCCTGAAAACACCTGGAACAAGCTGCACCTGCAAATCATCTATTTTGGCAGGCAATATTGCCCTGCCAGGGGGCACGACCCAAAAAGTTGCCCGATTTGCAGCAAGTTTGGGATACCTGAAATTTTCAATTCCGGCAAAAGCTGACAAGTGGAAAACAGCCTTTTTGAGAGAAAAAAAATGAAATTTTTTGGGATGTTTCATCAACACGTTTTTTTCTTCAATACATAGTCACATGAGTTCACATAGTTTGCTCGTTCTCAAAAAACTATGTGAACTCATGTGACTATGTGTTTGAAAAAAAAGTGTGTTCGTGAAACATCCCAATTTTTTTTCTCTCAAAAAGGCTGTTTCCCACCTGTCAGCTTTGAGCGAAAATTCATTTCATGCTACTCGAAGCCTGCGTCGAAACCCTCGAACAAGCCTTGCTGGCGCAACAAAACAGTGCTCACCGCATCGAACTTTGCGAGCGGCTGGAGGTGGGTGGGTTGACGCCTTCTCTCGAATTGCTACACGCTTGCACCGCATCTCTTCAAATTCCAATCATGGTCATGATTCGTCCCAGGGCAGGCAATTTTCAAATTTCGGACGACGAGTTGGAGCAAATGAAAACAGCCATCCGAGTTTGCCAGGCAGCAAGCGTTGCAGGCGTGGTGTTCGGCATTTTAACCCCGCAAAACGAAGTGGATTTGGAAAAAACGGCTGAACTGGCTGCCTTTGCCCAACCCTTGCAGGTGACTTTTCACAAAGCCATAGATGAGACACCAGACCCGGTTGAAGCGGCGGAAAAACTGTCTCAAGTGCCTGGCATTCAGCGCATACTGACTTCCGGGGGGGCTGCGACGGCACTCGAAGGAAAGGAGGTTTTGAAAAAAATGATGGAAAGGGTGGGGGAGCGGTTGACGATTTTGGTGGCTGGGAAGGTGACAGCGGAAAACCTGGCAGAGGTGCATCGGGAAATTGGGGCGAAAGAATATCACGGTCGCCGAATAGTCTTTTGAACTAGGATGGTCGGGATAACGAAGGATGAATAGGATGAGTATTTAATAATCCATTTAATACTTCGTTATCCCGACCATACAAGTTCAGAACAGCCTCGCCACGCACCCCCGGATGTTTTAAAAATTGAGCGCCAGCAGCAAAATCCCAATGCCAATGGCAGCCATCCAGACCCATCCATCCGGCAGCGTCTTCATTTCAAATCCTTGATTTTCAAAGTATTTCACCAAAAAATACCTGCCTGTCAGCAGCGCCGCAAAAACCGCAAGGAGCAACCCCGTCAGCATCCAGGCAAACCGCTTGCTCAAAACCCCGGCGACGACGCTTTGCTTGTAGCCAATTTCCAACAGCAGCTTGATTTCACTGGCATTTTGCGCAACGAGCAGTTGAAAATTGAGGACAAAAACCAGCGCCGACAGCAGCAAAATCAGCCCGCCGAAAGCGGCGACAACCGCCAGCACTGCTTGAAACAGCACACCAAATTGCCCGCCGATGAGCCTGCCGGTGCTGACTTCCAAGTTTTTTTCTTTCAAAAAAGCCTGAAAATCCTTCGCCATCGGGTTGTCCACTTTCAAAATCAGGCGGGCGGCGCCATCACCCCCTGCCCCCTCAAGGGGGTTTTTATAGCGTTGGGGTTGAAGGAGTTTTTTTCAGCTGAAATGTTTGTTTACCCAATA
>CAZHLB010000114.1:0-12822 GCA_964533005.1 uncultured Saprospiraceae bacterium | reverse complement strand
GAATAATTAATGGTGACCGAGCCGCCGCAAAAATTCGGCGCAGCCACTCCAGCCAAACCCGTGCTGACAGGATTGCAACCGCCGCTGGTTGAAAAACCGGCAATCCATGTGGCAAACTCGGCAGTTACCGTTGCCTGCGAAGAGCAAGCGCCGAGGTTTTTGTCGGCTGGGCAATTGACGGTCAAAGTCGGTTTGCTCGCCACCGTGAAAGTTTTGGAACAGGAAGCCGACTGCCCGCAAGCATCGGTCGCCGAATAATTGATGGTGACCGTGCCGCCGCAAAAATTCGGCGCAGTTGCACCTGCCAAACCCGTGCTGACTGGGTTGCAGCCGCCGCTCGTGGAAAAACCGCCAAGCCAGGAGGCAAAAGCGGCATTCACCGTTGCCTGCGAGGAGCATGCGCCAAGGTTTTGATTGGAGGGGCAATTGACGGAAAGCGGCTTTGGATTGACCGTAATGGTTTGGTTGCAACTCGCAGAATTGCCGCAATCATCCTCAGCAGTCCAGGTGCGGGTAATTGTTCCGCAGCCCGTGAGACTGGTTGGATTATCTGAAAAAGTGGGGCTAACGCTGCCGTCGCAAAAGTCGGAAGCCGTTGCAACGCCAAGCGAGCCGACGCCGATGGGGTCGCCGCAAAACACGCTGGCATTGGCGGGGCAATTGATGGAGGGGTCGGTCATATCCTCGACGTCAATCACCACCAAACAAGTATTGGTGCAGCCATTGTCGGTCACCGTCAATTCCAGGCAAATCAGCCCCAGGCAAACGCCGTTCGCACTGACGCTAACTGATTGACCTGTTTTAGAACCAACGATGGAGCCAGCGCCCATGATTGTCCAGGAATAAGAATCCATGCCCGCCGGACCGCTGTAACTGTTGCCGGTGGAGGCGGGGCAAATGGAAAGCGCACCGGAAATGGTACAGTTTGGCGGCGGCATGCAGCAATTCGGCGCAGCGCCGGAAACGGTCTCCATGCATTGAGCAGGATTGGTTGGGTCGGGGCAAGGACCTGCATTGTCGTTGGCGATAGTAATGCTATAAGGTGTGCCAGCCGGGTAAGTAAGCTGGATGCTTCCGGCGATGGGACCGCCGTCGCCGATGTTTTTAAGACAAACCCCACTGGATGGTAAAATCAAAGGATTCACGTCCGTGCCGACGTAGTTCCCGTTGATGCCGGTGATGGGTACGGTGACCGTGTAAGTCCCGTCAGGGTTGCAAGTTTTGGCTTCGGGCGCCGTTTCCAGGACGCACAGGGGGGCGCCGTTGCCGCAGCCGCTGTTTCCTTTGAAGTTGTTGATATCGAGGTCGTCGTCGCCGGATTGGTCCCACATCGCCAGGTAAAAATTGGTAGCGCTTGAAAAGACAGGGGTCATCATGGCAGTAAAAGTGTTCCCATTTTCCGAGCCGCAAGCGAAGAGGGCGAGGCTGGCGCAATTTCCGCTTTGGTAGTGCGGAGCAGCTCCTGCGCCGGTGGTGGGAGCGGTGGAATAATAAAGCGCCCACCCAATGTTGTCAGCAGCGTCGTTGTCATTCCATTGAAAGGTGAAACTGCCGGCACTGGGCCTCAGGTCAAAATTAAACCAGATGATGGGTTTCCCGGCTGTGGGAAGAGTGGGAGTAGTCTGGCCGCCGGTGCAGCCGCCGGCAGGCAATACAATTTGGAAACCCGGCGGATTAGGATTGTACGTGCAATTGTACTCCACCATAATGTCGGATTGCGTTTCCGCACCAGGGCTGCATTTGAGGACGCCCTTTGGCTGCAAGGCGTTCGGCGGGCTATCGTCAACGGTTCCGTTGGCATTCCATGCGCCGGCTTCCGTCCATCTTTGCGAGCATTCGCAAGGGGTGTCGTTTTGAGCGGAAAGCCAAGCCGGGCATAGCGCAATGCAAGTTAAAACCACGAAAAACAAGCGATGAAGCCTGCTTCTCTGCCAGGACAGGGAGGAAAGGAAAGAAGGGTGAGTTTTCATTCGATAATCTTGATTTGTGGAACTTCCCAAAATCAACTTGAAATCATATCAGTGGAAGGCTCAGGTTTTGCCAAATACCAGGTGGCTGATTATTCCAAGTAGTAATTGCTTGTTCCGGTGAAATTGGACGCCCGCCCTCTTTTGAGCGGGTACTCAAAACAGAAAATACTACCCCGCCTGCCTGTGAGACAGAAGAGGAAAGAAGTCTTTACCGTGTTCTAATCGTGAAAAAAAAGTGCTTGAGACGAGCAGTATGACGTATGCTTTGCCTGGTTAAAATGCATGGACATGAATGCGCCATGCGCTTTGCTGGAGGAAGTTCGAAATGGTCTTTTTTAAGACTCGATGTTTGAAATGCGATGGAGGATAAACTCGTAGCTCGGTACTGGGAAAGCTGATTTTGTGTGCTAAAAAGTGAAGTGAGGAAGAAAGGAAGCGAGCTTGAAATGTAAGTGTGAGAAGACGCTCGACGTAGCCAAATTGGTGTGATGTCCGAAAACGTAGGCAAACATCACTATTGCAATCATTCCTTGCAAGCAATCAACAAAAAAAAGCGCCGCTGCACATTCACAGCGGCGCTCCTGCTTTAAAAAACTGGCTTCAAGCAAGGCTTCTCAGCCGCTTGAAATCCCTGAGCGCCCACCTCAACCACAACCAAACCAGCAGCGGAAACGCCACGAAACCCAGTGGATTGAAGGAGTAGGCGACGGCAAATTCCAGGTGGATCAAGTGCATGATGGAGCGAGTCATCCCGCAGCCCAGGCATTCCACGCCGAACAAAAGGCGGGAGGCGCAAAGCGGTTGCCCGGTGTCGAAAAAATCGGCTGGCAGCAGCAACAGGACGAGCGGAACGGCTGCGTAAAAAGCGAGTTTCGCCCAAAGCCAGGGCTTGGAATCAAAGCGATTTTGAGGACTCTCCATTTGCATTACTTTTTACCTTCGGGCATCTTCTTCATGCTTTCAGAAAAACTTGAAATCTATGAGCAAGCCAACTCACATCCACGACTACTTCTTCAAAATCTTTTTCCAAATCCTGGAACTTGCCCGTGAGCACATCGAGGATTACTTGCCAAAATCAATTGTTCAACATTTCAACCTGAGCACCCTGGCGCTCGACCAAACGGTCTATGTCAATGCCTTGCGAGAGACCCGCTCCGACGTGGTGTATGGCTGCCAATTCAACAACGACGTGCCTTTTCGACTTGCTTTGCTGGACGAGCACAAGAGCGAACTACCCGAAAGAGATGTTCGTTTTCAGGCTGTCTGCTACAAAAATGGCATCTGGCAGACCGACCTGGCGCAAGGTCGTGCGCCGACTTTCGTGTTTCCTTCGGTCATTTATCACGGGAGAAAGGATTGGGTCAAGCATCCTTTCAACGCATCGTTTCCAGGCTTGCCAACTGAATTGCTCCCCTATCTGGCGGAGTTCGATTATTGGCTGACGAACCTGCGAGCTTTGACGGACGAGGACGTTTTGAGCCGCAGCAAGGGCAAAATTATTGCGAGCGCTTTCCTGACCATGCGCCATGCTTTTCAGCCAAAATACCTCAAACAGAATTTTGCCAAAGTCGTTAATTTTGACTGGCAAAATTACTCGCAGCAGACTTGGCAACTTTTTGTAAAAGAACTGCTCAATTACATCTATAACCTGGCAATTTTCAGCCGAAAAGAGTTCGAGGAAGCTGCGAAGCCTTTGCCACCACAACTAAATCATTTTGCCATGTACACCATGCAATCAATTTTGGAGGAAGGAAAAGAGTTAGGCGCAAAAGCGGAAGCCTTGCGCAGGGACAGGAAATTCGTTATTTCCTTGCTCACCGAAGTTCCTGAATGGACGGATGATAAAATCGCCAACCTTGCCGGAACCACCAAGGCTTTTGTTGCTCGAATCAGAAAGGAACTCAAGGCAAAGTCTAACCAACAAATCATCATGCCATGAGAACAAAGCAATCAATTTTGGAGGAAGGAATTCAAATCGGAAAAGAGCAATTGCAAAGAAAGATTGTGCTTTCTCTACTAATTGAATTTCCTGATTTCACAGACCTGAAAATCGCCATTCTTACAAAGGCAGAAATAGCGCTTGTCACAAAAATCAGATTGGAACTCGAAGCAAAGGTTAACCAACAACTCCCAAGGGGATGGCAATTCATTAGGGAGGAAGCGCAACTGGAAGAGAACTTGCGCATGGACAGGCAGTTTGTCATTTCCTTGCTCACCAAAGCTCCAGAATTAACGGATGAAAAAATCGCAAAAATCGTAAAGGTGAAAAAGGCATTTGTCACCAACCTCCGCAGGAAGCTTTCCAACGAAACAAATGCCGTCGCCTCTGCATAAAAGGTTCTGCATAAAGGTTACGAAACCTCTGAGATTTCGTAAACCTGGCATCCAACTCACTTCACCTCCACCTCATGCACCCCCGCCGAAACGCCTTCCTGCAAATTCACTTCCACTCGCAACGCTTTCGTTTTCACCGGCTCGAACTGCACCTCGTCCCAGCCGTCTTTCGTCACCCGGTAGCCAGCCGGAGCATAAACTGGCTTCCACTGCTCGCCTTCCAAACTCAAAACCCGCCAGGATTTTGGCACCCGGCAGCCGCCGCCGCTCGCTTCGTCGTCGAACCAATAGACCCGAACCGTGCCTACCTGCTCGTCTTTTTCAAAGTCAATTTGCAGCCATTCCGTCGTGCCGAATTTGGGCCACCAGTGAATGAACGGGTTTTCGTGGTCGTCCGAGTTTTTTGGAAAATACTGGTCAACGGCGGCGCTCAATTCACCTTTTGCGCCTTCGCTGGCGCTGAGTTTGGCTTGGCTGCCGAGGGTCGGTTTCGCCAGAAAACGAGCGGATTCGTAGGAGTAGGGCAGCCAGACGACCATGTTGTCTTTGCCACGATTTGCCCAGGCGAAGTAGGGAATGGCTTTCAGTTTGACCGGGAGCAGGTCTTCCCTACCCTTCACCAAATTGCCTGAAAATGAGAGCGTTTGCACGCCGCCGAGCAGGTTCGGCTCGAATTGGGTGGCGATTTCTTCCTCGCCCGTGAGCAGCAAATTCAGCACCCGCTCGTCGCTTTGGTCTTTGCCTTCGAGGCAAAAAACGAGGGGACCTCGTTGCAGGGCAAATTTCTGGTGGTCTTCTTCCACCTGCTGGTTGGCGGCGACTTGGCGAACCGGCATCGGCATGATTAATTCCACCTGGTCGCCTGCTTTCCACTTGCGCTCGATGATGGCGTAGCCGTCTTTGATGAGTGGCTGCACGTTTTCGCCGTTCAGTCGCAGGCTGACGTTGCTTTCGATTTCGTCTTTGAAATGGTACAAATCGAGCGGCGCAGCGTCGCCCATCACCCAGCCGGGGATGCGGATTCTCAGCGCCATCGTGTGCGGTTTTTCCGGGTTGATTTTCAGCAAAACCGAGCCGTCCCAAGGGTAATTTGTCTCCTGCGAAATACGCACCTGCACCGGCTGTCCTTTGCTGTTCACATTTTGCACGGTCGTTTCGCCTGCGGCAAAAAGATTGACATAGACGTCGTTTCCTTTTTTGGCAAAAACATAACCCGGCAGGGACGGGAAAAATCTCGCCACGTTCGACGGGCAGCAGGCACACGAAAACCAGGGACTGCGCTCCACATTTTTCCTGCTTTCCAGCGGGTTCGGGTAAAAAAAGCGGTCGCCGTCGAGCGACAAACCAGCGTCGAGGGCATTGTACAAAGTGCGCTCGAGCACATCCACGTATTTGCTTTCGCCGGTGAGCTGGAACATCCGCTGGTTCCAAAGCACGAAGGCAATCGAGGAGCAGGTTTCGCAGTAGGCGGAGTAATTCGGCAGGTCGTAGGCTTTGGTGAAACCTTCGTTCGAGCCGCTCGAACCGATGCCGCCGGTGACGTACATTTTCGTGCCGACGAGGTCGTCCCAGATTGCATTGAGTGCAGGCAGGTAGGTTTGGTCGCCAGTCAGGGCAGTCACATCCGCCATTCCGGCATACATGTAGCAAGCCCGCACGGCGTGACCGGCAATCTGGCGCTGGTCTTTGACTTTCTGATGATTTTGCATGTACTCGCCTGTCCATGTATCTTCGGGCAAGCCGTAGCCTCGCACGTCGAGGAAGAATTTGGCGAGGTCGAGGTACTTTTTTTCGCCGGTGAGCAGGTAGAGTTTAGCCAAGCCAAGCTCGATTTCCTGGTGCCCGGTGGCTTTTTCGATTTTGCCCCAGCCGAAGTTTTTTGCCACGAGGTCAGCGCTTTTCAAGGCAATATCGAGCAGGTTGCGCTTGCCGGTGGCTTGGTACCAGGCAACGGCGGCTTCGTAGAGGTGACCTGCATTGTAAAGTTCGTGGCTGCCCTTGTCTTCCCGCTCCCAGCGTTGGTCGCTGCCCCGGTGGAAGTTGTTCGTGGTCGCTTCTTTCGTTGCGCCGGCGGCTTTTTCCTTGTCGTAAATGGTACGCCAGGTGTACAAGTAGCCGTCCGGCTCCTGGGCTGCGGCGATTTTTTTGATTAAATCCTCCACGTAGGCTTCCAACTTGGGATTGGATTGGGTTTGCAGCGAATAGGCTGCGCCTTCGATGATTTTGTAGACGTCCGAGTCGTCGAAAGCGTAAACACCGCAAAAACTGCCGGTCGCAGAGCCGCCTGCGATTTCGAAATTTTTGACCCTGCCAGTCTTTTCGCACTGGTCAAAAGTGTAGGCGATGGTCTTGTCCTGAACGGTTTTCAGGCGGGGGAGCCAGAATTGGTCGGTCAACTTCACCTGCGTGAACGGCACCGGTTGGATTTGGTAATTGGCGACTGGCGACTGTTGACTGTTGACTGGCAACTGGGCAGCAAGCAAGTTTGCGCAGCAGAAAATGAAGACGAGGAGAAGATTTTTCATGGAAAATTCAGTTTTGCGCAAGGTTAAAAAAATTGCCCCGGATGAAAAAAAGCGCCTGCGTCTTACTTTTGGAACCACAAACCAGCGCCTCGCATATTGCCAGGCGCTTGCATCAAAACTGACGAATCATGAATCCTCGCATCGAAACAGCTTTTCCTTTTCTTTGCTCGGTCCTGTTGTTGAGCGCCTGTCAGCCAAATCAAAATCAGACACAAAATCAGCCATCCACCATGCAGGCAAGCATTGCGAAAACACCCTTCGGCACAACGCCCGACGGTCAACCCGTTGACCTCTACACCCTGACCAACAAAAACGGCGTCGAGGCGAAAATCACCAACTACGGCGGCATCGTCGTCTCGCTGAAAGTGCCCGACCGCAACGGCAAACTGGAAGACGTGACGCTCGGCTATGATTCGCTGGCGCAATACGTGGCAGACAATCCCTACTTCGGCTGCATCGTCGGGCGCTACGGAAACCGCATCGCCAAAGGCAAATTCTCGCTTGACGGGAAAGAATACACGCTGGCGAAAAACAACGGCAAGAACCATTTGCACGGCGGGTTGAAAGGGTTTGACAAAGTGGGTTGGTCTGCTTCGACCAGTCAGACGGATTCTGCGGTGTCATTGCAACTGCATTATTTAAGCAAAGACATGGAGGAAGGCTACCCTGGAAATTTGGACGCAACCGTAATTTATACTTTGACCGATGGCAATGAATTGCAAATCGAATACGTCGCCACGACCGACAAAAAAACCATCGTCAATCTCACCCACCACTCCTATTTCAACCTCTCCGGCGACTGCAAGCGAGACATTTTGAATCATGAATTGGTGATTGCCGCCGAGGGCTTCACGCCGGTGGATGCCAGTCTGATTCCGACCGGCGAAATCCGCTCGGTCCACAACAGCCCCCCGTTCGATTTTCGGTTAGCCAAACCCATAGGCAAGGACATCGCCGCCGAGTACGACCAACTGAAATTCGGGCAAGGCTACGACCATAACTGGGCGCTGAATAACTGGATGTATGCTGGCAATGGGCAGTTGCAACTTGCAGCCAGGATTTTCGAGCCGGAAAGCGGTAGGTTCATGGAAGTGCTGACGACGGAGCCGGGCTTGCAGTTTTATTCTGGCAACTTTCTGGATGGAAAAATCGTGGGCAAGGGCGGCAAAATTTACCAAGACAGGGCTGGGTTTTGCCTCGAAACGCAGCATTTTCCCGACTCGCCGAACCGGTGGAATTTTCCTTCGACGGTTTTGGAGCCTGGAAAGGAGTATAAGTCGTTGACGGTTTATCGGTTTTCAGTGAGAAAATAGGCAAACCTGTTTTTCATCGGAAAGCCTAATTTTGAGAAAAAATAGGAGCCATGGAAGCAACGCTTGAGCTAAAAAAAGAACTGCACGAACTCATCGAAGGCATTGCAGATGAGCAAATTCTGAAGGTAATCCGGCAGGCTGTTTTGCCTTACAAAAAATTTGTGCGCAAGCCTGTGGTCAATGGAAGTACAGACATACAGACAAAAAAAAGGAATTTGGTAAAGGTTACTTTTCCCAACGGTTCTGAAGCCTACATCACCCCTGGCGACCCTACTGTGGACACTTCCGACTTGGTTGGCATTTGGAAAGACAACCCCATTACTGCAGAAGAACTACGCCAAAAAGCATGGGGAGGTAGAGCATGAATCCAGTGATTTGCGACACCAATATCTTTGTCCACTTTTTTATCGGACATTCTTCAACAGTGGCAGAAATACAAAAAATTGGCGAAAGCAACGTGCTTCTACCAGCCGTCGTGTACATGGAAATCTTGCGTGGAAGCGCAGACCGTAAAGCTCAAATGATTGTTGAAAGCCGCATGAAACGGTATTCCATGCTTTACATCAACGAGCCTATTTCAACAAAGGCAATTGAGCTGATAGAGCTTTATCATCTAAGCCATGGCTTGAAAGTGCCAGATGCTTTGATTGCCGCCACTGCCTTGATTCATAATCAGGAGTTTTTCACCTATAACCTGAAAGACTTCCGCTACATCCCAGGTATCCGTCTTTATCAACCAGTTTAAATTCATTCCGCCATGTCAAAATCAGCCTTCACTTGTACACTCATTTGCCTTTTCCTCCTCCGCTCGCTCATCGCACTGGCTCAGTACGTGCCCGTGCCTGCGCCGCCGCAAACCCAAGCCCTCGTCATCCGGGGCGCAACGGCTCACCTCGGCAATGGGCAAGTGATTGAAAACAGCGTCGTCGCCTTTGAAAAAGGCAAATTCACGATGGTTATCTCCAACGCCGCCAATCTCAGTTTTCCCGACCACCGGGAAATTGACGCTACCGGCAAGCACCTCTACCCCGGCTTCATTGCGCCCAACACCGACCTGGGTTTGCAAGAAATCGAAGCCGTCCGTGCCACCCGTGACAATGCCGAAACGGGCAGCATCAACCCGAACGTCCGCTCCATCATCGCCTACAACACCGACTCGGAAGTGACCCCGACGGTGCGCTCGATGGGCGTTTTGATGGCGGAAATTGCGCCGCAGGGCGGCAGGATTTCCGGCTCGTCCAGCGTCGTGCAGCTCGATGCCTGGAACTGGGAAGATGCCGCCGTCGGAGCTGACATTGGCATTCATTTGAATTGGCCCTCCCTCTCCACCTTCAGTTTCGAGGAGCAACGAGTGACCAAAAACGAGGAATACGAAAAGCAGGTGCAGGAACTGAAAGCCTTCTTCACCGAAGCGCAAGCCTACCGCCAGAAGTCGCCGGTGGAATCTAAAAACCTCCGTTTCGAAGCAATGCGAGGCGTCCTCGACGGCTCGAAGCGCCTGTTCATTCATGCGAATAACGTGCAAGCCATCCAAGAGGCAGTGCTTTTTGCGAAGCAATTTCAAATCACCCCCGTCCTCGTCGGCGGCAACGATGCCTGGCGCATTGCTGATTTTTTGAAGCAAAATCAAGTGGCAGTCATTCTTTCCAGCACCCAGCGGACGCCCAGCCGGGAAGACGAGGACGTTGACCAGCCTTTCAAAACACCCGCACAATTGCAAGCCGCAGGCGTCGAATGGTGTTTCGGTCACGAAGGTTTTTGGCAGCAGCGCAACCTGGCTTTTCAAGCAGGGCAAGCAGTAGCATTCGGCTTGGCTTACGAAGATGCCGTGAAGGCTTTGACCTCGAACACCGCCAAAATCCTCGGCATCCAAAAGCAGGCAGGAACAATCGAGACAGGCAAAGACGCCACCTTCTTCCTCAGCGAAGGCGATGCTCTCGACATGCGCACGGCGAAAGTGACCAAAGCCTTCATTCAAGGCAGGGAAATCAACCTGGACAACAAGCAGGAAATGTTGTACCGGCGATTTCAGCAGAAATACAAAGGCAAGTAGAGGGATGAGGGATGAGGGATGAGGTATGAAAAAAGCCGAGCTTGAAATTTCAAGCTCGGCTTTTTTCATCCCTCATCCCTCATCCCTAAAAAACAACTCCCGGCGTTGCGCATGCAAGCCGGGAGCGGCGAAATCAAAAAAACAGCAGGATATGTCCATGCAATCCGCATGGCACAGAGAAACTAACACAGATGCGATAAATGGAAGGGATTGGGAGTTTCGGAAAGAAACAAATCCGTGCAAAGTTGGTGATTGGTGATTAGTGATTGGTGACTGGGCAGCCCAGTCACCAATCACCAGTCACTAATCACTACAGGTCGCTGATTTTACGGATGACCTTGTAAAGCCTCGTGTGAACATTCACCTCTTCGATGAAAGGGTCGTGCTCCAGGTGGTTGGCGGAGATGAGCTTGAGATGCGTCACCCGCCCGCCATGATAAATGCGCTGCACGTACTTGACCCACAGCGAGCCATTGTTTTTCACGGCATAAATTTCATTGTCCTTCATGTTGTCCAGCCTGTCAACTTCCCGGCAAACCACGAGGTCGCCGTCGAGGATGACTGGCTCCATACTGTTGCCGTTGATTTGGAAAGCGACTAGCCCGTTGCCTTGAATGCCGGGCAGACTGAACCAGGAGCTTTCCTCCGTCGTGAAACTGCTGGCATCAACGGAACTACCGGCAAAAGCTTCCACCGTCGTGAAAAGGATATTGCCTTTCGGGGTGACCATGCCGATGCTTTCAACACTTCGTTTCGGCAAGTCGAAGCCGAAAGGCGAGCCGACGCCGTCGAGCATGAAGTCTTCGTTGATACCGTACTCCCGGCAGAATTTTCGGGCTTGGGAGTAACTGACGACTCGTTTGTCTTCCTTGTTCAGGAAGGCTCGGATGATGTGCCCGTAACCTTTGTTGCCCAGAATTTTCTCGGCGACGTCGCCGATGCCCCGACCGTTGCGGTCGTTTTTGACGATGGCTCCCCGGTCTTCCAGTAATTGAAAAACTTTCATGAAGCGGTCGTTTAGCTCGAGGCGGTCTTCTCCAATCATGGCGATTTTGTTTTGCGGTTGATGAGGTTGATAAAGGTTAATTGAGTTGATATCAACCCAATTAACCTTTATCAACCTCATCAACATTTTGGCAAAGTGGTTGAAAGGAATGTTTTTTATTCGGGCATAAAATTAAAACAAATCATTTCATCCGCAAATTTTTGTTGAAATTTTTTGCTTCTAAAATTTTTTGTTCCAATCATCTCGCAGCAAGCTGAAAAGCGCCAGGTCGTGAAACTCGCCTCGAATAATAAATCCTTGCCGCAGCACACCTTCTTTTTGAAAACCGAGCCTTTTAGTCACGCCCTGGCTACGCAGGTTGCCGGTGGCGGCGAAGATTTCGATACGGTTCAGGTCTTTAGTTTTGAACAGTTGGTCAATCAGGCAGGCGCAGGCTTGCGACATAAAACCTTTGCCTTGCAGGTCTTCCCGAAGCCAGTAGCCCATCTCACATTTTTTGAAGTCCTTGAAAAACTGCACCACGCCGAGCGAACCGGCTACTTCGTTTTCATGCAGCAAAAACGTAGTCAGGCGGGTGCCCCGGCTGTTGTGCTCCATGCTTTCCCGCAAAAATTGGCGGGTGTCTTCCACCGTTTTTGTGTTGTCCACCCACGGCAGCCATTGGCGCAGATAGGCTCGCTGCGCGTCCACGACGGCGAAAATGCCGTCCGCCAATTCCAGCCGGGCGAGGTGCAGGCTGAGGTGGTCGTTGATTTTTAGAAATGGCTTCATGCGTTTCAGTTTAGAAAGTTGAGGAGGTTTAGATGGTTTAGTGCACTAAACCATCTAAACCTCCTCAACTTTCTAAACAGGTTTTTTAAACCTTCCTGTTTCAAAACTGTCAAGAGTGCAATTCGGCAAAACCCCGGCTGCCCTCGAAACTACCGGACAACTCAACAAATCACGCAAAATTTGAAAACGCCGCACAGCGACATCGCCGACGATAGAATTTTGGAAATGCTGCACCGGGGCGGCAACCATGCCGAGCGGGGCTTCCGGCTGCTCATGGAAAAGTACCAAGAGCGGCTCTACTGGCAAATCCGCCGCATGGTGCTTCACCACGAGGACGCCAACGACGTGCTGCAAAATTGCCTCATCAAGGTCTTTCGCAGCTTCCAGACTTTCGAAGGAAAGTCTAAACTGTACACCTGGCTTTACCGCATTGCGACGAACGAGGCGATTACTTTTTTGAACAAAAAGCGCCAAAAATTCACCGCCTCGCTCGACGACGAGGAAAGCACGGCGGGTCGAAGCATCTCCAACCGACTGACTGCCGACTCTTTTTTCGAGGGGGGCGAAGCGCAGTTGCGGCTCCAGGAAGCCATCGGACAATTGCCTGACAAGCAAAGGCTTGTGTTCAATTTGCGCTACTTCGACGAGATGCCTTACCAGGAAATGTCGGCAATGCTTGGCACTTCCGAAGGAGCGCTCAAGGCTTCGTTTCACCATGCGGTGAAGAAAATTGAGAGCTACGTGAGCGGGGTGGAGACTTTTTGATTTCAGATTATGCCAGGATGCCGCCCCGTGTACGCACAAACCACGTTTGGGGGGCGGTCAGTATGAACACCCCAAACGGGTGTTG
>CAZHLB010000113.1:0-12824 GCA_964533005.1 uncultured Saprospiraceae bacterium | reverse complement strand
GAATTGCCGCCGGATGATGCGCCTGTCCACGCCGTGTTCTTCCTGCGGCAAGCTGGTTTCTTCGGGAAACCAGGCTTGGCGGATGGCTTGCAAATGCGGCTCGTAGCAGCCCGGCACTGCCACCGCTAATTTTCTCGAAACCGCCACGCTCGCTGCCTGCGGCAGCCGCACGGCGACCATTTTGAAGACCCGCATCAGCGGGCTGCTCGTCCAGCGCAGGAATTGAATTTTGCGCAGGTTGGCGCTGACTTCCTGCCTCGTGAGCAAGCCGCCGACCATTTTGAAACCTCGCTCCGTGCGCCAAAAACGCAGGTCGAAATGGCGCAAGACGGTATTGATGAGCGTGAGCAAAAAGCTGAAAATCAGGAAAAAAGGGATGGTGAGCAGCAGGTAAAAAAGGATGGTTTCCTGCATGCCCATGCCCAGCATTTCCTGGAGTTTTTTAGAAAAATCCATGTCCAGCGCCTCCTCCACATCATCCAAAAAGCCGACAAAAAATGCCATCAAAATCAGCGAGGTGCGCAGGTGGTTTTGACCGATTCCGATTTTGAGCAGGTCGAGTGGGGAGAGGCGGAAGATGAGGGTGGCGGGTTCGGATTTGAGGGTTTCAGGTTTCAGAATTTGCTCCGAAAACTCGGTAGTTTCAGCGGTTTCAGGAATTTCGGCAGCTGCTTCGCTTGAAGAAATGGAGGCTTCCTTGCGAGCAATTGACTTGTAATTTTCAACGTAATCCCGCAGCGCCTCCGCCTTTTCCCGTTCGAGGGCTTGCAGCGAAAATTCCTTGCCTTGCGACCCGGCGGTGTCAATTTCCACGCTCACCACTTTGAACGCCTGGTGCAAAATGCCTTGTTTGAAATTAACCGACTGGATGCGGTCGAGCGGCACGGCGAGCTTGACTTTTCGCAAGACGCCTTTTTCCATCACCAACTCGCCGTCCCGCACATAGAAATAGTGGTTGAAATAAGAAATGATGGAGCTAATCGCCCCGAATGCCGCCAAGCCGAGGAACAAAAAAGTGAAGCCGCCGAGCGTGGTCTTTTTCTTCGGATTGAAAAAAAAGATGAGAATCAAAATCCAGAACTGCCGCAGCAGAAACTTGAAAATGCCACCGAGGATGAACACGATGGCGGCTGGCGACTGACGGGTGCGTTGGGAGAATAAAGTTGTTTCCGGCATGGTCGGTTTGGCAGTGCGAAAAATGACATTTTTTTCAAAAATGTCATTTTTAACCCTGCTCGTTTTGCTCACCTATCTTCTTGGTAATGAACTCCTTGATGCGCACCGCCTCCTCGTGCGGCAAGCCTTCGATTTCCAAGTCGCTGCTGCTGCCGCCTGCGGTGAAAACCCGCAGCGTCGCCAGTCGGAAGGCATTTTCGACAATCCCCTGACTGATTTCGCAGTGCTGCATTCGATTGAAAGGGATGGTCGTCACCGTTTTCCACCAGACGCCCCGGCGGTGGATGATGTCGTGCTCCCGCAAGGCATAGCCGGATGCTGCGAATCGCCTGCCCGCCAGGTACATCGCCAGCGAAAACCAGAGCGCCCAGCCTGCCAGCAAGCTGAAGTTGAGCCAAGCCCATTTCATTGGATTGACGAAGACGAAAATCGCCCAGCCCAGCAGCAGGAAGGTGAAAAATATGGCGGTGCCGATGTATTCGACGTTGCGGTAGGATGGCGAAAGGCGTTGAAAGTCAACGGTTTCGACAGCGGGAAGGTCGGCGATGGGAATTTGTGCGTTTTCAAAAATCATGGCGGCAGGCGAAAGCTGACAGGTGGAAAACGGGCTTTTGAGAATGAAAAAATTTCATTTTTTCATTCTCAAAAGCCCGTTTTCCACCTGTCAGCTTTGAGCTATTTCACCTTCAAAAGTCTGTCAAAGTTTGAATTGGCAAAGCGGATTTTGAGATTTCGCAAAGCCATCCCCTACTTTTGCGCCCCATTCTGATTTGCGCCCCGAGCAATTGGGGCGAAATCTGAAATCACAAATCCGAAATCGAAAAGTGAACATGAAAATTTTCTCCTTTCTCTCGCTCCTTTGTTTCGTTGCCTTGTTTGCCTGCGGCAATCCTACGCCCACCGATGCCGAAGTCCAAAAAGCATCGCCCAGACCTTACGTGGACTGGAAAACCGCAGCCGAAAAGCCCGACATCAAAATCCAGGTGGAAGGCGCACCGCCAGGCGGATGGGCTTACCTGATTGGCATTTTTCAAGACCAGCAGTACAAAGTGGACTCGGCGCAGGTGGACGCCACCGGGCTGGCGCATTTCACCAACACGGAGCCTTACCATCCGGGCTTTATGTTCGTGATGTTTCCCAACGGCATCACTTTGCAATCGCTGGTTGACCTCGACCAGACTTTTTCCATGCGCACCAAAGCTGCCGACTTGAACGGGGCGATGGTCGTGGAAGGCAACACCGACACGGAGTTGCTTTATCAATCTGTAAAATTCGAGGATTCGCAACGTGCTGCTTTTCAGGCGAATGCCATGAAAATTGGTTCCGTACCGAAGGGCACGCCGGAGTACCAACAAGCCAAAGCCGACCAGGACAAACTCCTCGACGCTCGTGCCGCCTACCTGAACGACCTGTTCAAAAAGTACCCGGATTCGTTTTTCACCAGCTTCAAACGGGGAGGTCAGAACCCTGATTTGCGCAAGGTGATTGACAATACCCAAGCCTTCGACACGGCTCGCTACGCCTACCTCTACCGCCGGGATTTTTGGAAAGGCGTTGACCTCGGCGACGAGCGGCTGCTTTATACCCCGGTGATTGCCAACAAGTTAAAGCGGTACATGACGGAATTGACCGCTCAAAATCCCGACTCGGTCGTCGCCTCCGCCATTTGGCTGACCGACCAGGTGGTTGACCAAAAAGAGTATTTCAAGTATTTCGCCAACTGGATTACCCTGCAATACGACCCGAAAAAGTCCAAAATGATGGACTCCGACGCCGTGTTCGTGAACATGATTCAGCGGTATTTCACGAAAGAGCGAGCCTTCTGGCAAGATTCGGTGTCCACGCACGGCTTGCAATTACAGGCTTACGAAATGGCTGCCAGCCTTATCGGCAAAAAAGCGCCCGACGTGGTCAGCACCGACGCCACCGGCAAGACCCGCTCAATTTATGAAATCAAATCACCGTACATCGTAGTCTATATGTTCAACCCGGACTGCGAGCATTGCGCCATCGAGACGCCGAAATTGGTGCAGGCATATCGCACCTGGAAAAACCAGGGTATCGAGGTTTATGGCATTGCCATTCAAACTACCGACAAGGAATGGAAGGATTACATCGCCAAGCAGGGCATCAATTTCACCACCGTTTTTGACATCACGAACAAGAGCATTTACGCCAAATATTACGTGGACGTCACGCCTGAAATTTACGTGCTGAACCCGGAGCGCATCATCATTGGCAAGAACCTGAAGGTTGACCAAATCACGACAGTCATCGAGCGTGACCAGCGAAAGCGAAAGGGATAATTGGGCTAAAAAATGACATCTCGGAAAGTCAGACTTTCCGAGATGTCATTTTGGGTTTTCACTTTCCAAACAAAGCCTCTGAATTGCCACCCGCCACGAAGCCTGCCCAAAAAAACGGGCTTGCCACCGCCTCCTCGCAGCTCTCCAAATGCGTCAATTTTGCCCGCCGCAGCGCTTCGTCCTTGCGCAAACCTGCCTTCAAGTTTTTGTAAAAACCCACCATCACCTGCCGGGTCGCCTCGTCGGGTGCTTGCCAGAGCGACATCACCGTTGCCGGAACGCCCGCAAAACTGAATGCCCTCGACAAACTCATGATGCCCTCGCCTCGCCGCAACTTCCCACTGCCCGTGTTGCAGGCGCTCAAAACCACGAGTCGGGCGGGCAGCCGCATGGCGTACAATTCATTGGCATTCAAATCATTGCCCTCCTCGGAATCGGCGGTTTGGGTGAAAAGAAGCTTGGAAAACAACGGGTTGGCATCGTCGGCGATGGAGTGCATGGCGAGGTGGAGGATTTGAAAATGAGGCGAATGCCGCTTGAAATTGCCCTCCGTCGCAGCGTCGCCGAGCCAGGTTTTGCCGCCGAGCAGGGCGGCGATTTCCTGCACTTCGAGCGCAGCGCCGGGCAGGTTGTATTTTTCGTCACGCACCAGCAGCGCCCGTGTGCGAGAAGTAAGCTGGTTCAATGTGTCGGCATCGGAATAACTGGGAGCGAAACCGGCGAACAGTTCGAGCGGCTCAGAATTGTCAATTTTTTGCCCCGACTGCTCCAGCAGCAAATTGGCAGAGGCGGCGTAGCTGACGTTGAATTTTTTGAGCAAATAAGGGAAAGCCTTGAAGCCTGCCGCCTTTTCGCTTTTGCCCAAAATCTCAAAAGGCAGGTAGCCCAGCGCCCCGTCCGGCGTCACGACGAGGTTTTCAATTTCTGGGGGCAAGGCGGCAAGCGGCTCCGCCAGCAGCCAGTCGTACAGCTTGCCAGAAGCGGCGGCAAACGCTTCGACGTCTTTTTTCAAAAACCGCAACTCGCTGTCCGTCAACGAATTTCGCAGTTCTTCGATGGTCTTTTCAAAACCGGCTGGCTTGGGCAGGCGGCTCATGCGCAGCGAGTTTTTTGTCAGGGTAAAAATGAAAATCGAGCTGTCGCCGACGTAATATTCCAGCAACGCAGTGGCGTCTGGCAGGCTGGCTTGCACCTCGGCGGCGCTTGCGAGCGAGGCATTGTACTTGAGCCGGAAATAGGCGGGGTAGTCTCGCTCGAAAGTCAAAAGCAAGGCATTCAGGCTTTGCTTTTTTTCAAAAAGGCTCGCCTCGGCAGTCTGCCGTTCCTCACCGGGCGGCGCTTCGAAGGCGGTATTTTCCAGTTCGGCGATTTGATTTTTCAACCCGCTTTCGATGCGCAGCAGGCTATCGGGCAAGCCTGCCATGCGGCGGGCGAGGTCGTCCCGGTGGTTTTCAAGCAGGGCTTGGGCTTTGCTTTTTTCGACGACCCAAAAGGCGGCAGCAGCGTCTTGGCGTTGCTCGCAAACTTCCAAAGCCCCCTCGAACAGGTGAAAATTGCGCTCGCTTTGCTGGATGCGGCTGGCGGAAGATTGATAGGTGAAACGCATGGAGTCGAGCGTGGCGATGGCGGCGAGGTAGTTTTGCCAGGCGTTTTCGAGGTCTTCGGGTTGGCGCTGCGAATGGTATTCTTCAAAAAAGACGGCTGCCAGCGTTGCCTGCGACTGCTTTTTATTTTCGGGAATGGGCGAGGTCTCCAGCACGTTTTGGCAGGTGGCAATGGCTTCATCGAAGCGGTGCAGGCGGGTGAGTGCTTCGGCTTCGAACAACAAGACCTGGTGGTTTTGCCGGGGCTGACCAGGGTTGATTTGGCGGTTGATTTGAGAAGCCTTATCGAGCCAACCGAGCGATTCCTCGCAGCGATTTTGCTTCATGAGAGAGAGGGCATGGTAGGAGTAAGCATTGGAAACGTACTCGCTGCGTTCGCCAAAGCCGGTGAGCCAATCACCCTGCCGCAGCATGGACTCGAAAACCGCCGCTTCTTTTACAAAATCTCCGACCGTCGCATACAAGAACAACATTCTGGATGCCTTGTCGAAACCCGGTGTGCCATTTCCGTCTTTGATGGCAATTTCGTAACCCCGTTCATAGTACAGAATCGCATTGGGATAGTCGCCCGTTTGAAGGTACAGATTGCCTAAGTAAAGGCAGACGTAACCGACTTCACCGTGGTGGACGCCAAGGGTCGCTTCCCGTATGGCTAAGGAGCGCCGGGAATAATTCAATGCAGTTTCAAGGTCGCCCATGTCGTTGTACGTGTCGCCCATCATTTGATAGACATTGCCAACAGCGGGATGCGTTTCACCGAGCGCCTGCCGCACCATGCGTTCTGCTTCTTCAAAGTCACGTACCGCTGCCTGGAATTCTTTTAGATTTGCTTGAATGACCCCCCGCACGTATATGCTTTTGGCAAGCAAGGGATGGGGCTTTTGGAAAACCTGCCTGCCTATTTCAATAGATTTGTTGATGTAGGGAAGTGCTTCCTGATACCTTGTCAGGTTATTGTAAGCCCTGGCGAGGCATAGATAATTGGCGCAGAGCGCCTCGCTTACGTCGCCATAAATCCGCCTGTTTAAGGCTATGGCAGTATCCATCAGCAATAAAGTCGAGTCGTATCTGCCAAACAGCATAAACCCATTTGCTAAGACTTGCAGCGACTTCGACCGTTCTGTTTCAGAAACGGGCTTCCATGCATTGATGAACCGGAGGGAAGCGATAGAATGGTTGGCAGCGATATGCCCTTGTGTTATCAGGATATACAACACAGACAAGCGGCGGTGAACAATCGCTAATGCCAATGTGTCGGGATGCGGGGCAGCTATCAGCGAGTCTAATTGGCGGGTGAATTTTGCCATCGCCGCATCCGTCTGCGATTGGGGCAGGTGGAAAACGAAAGCGTCGAAAGCGGAATCGGGCAGCGGCGGAAACTCAATTTCCTGAGCACGGACAGCGGTGCAAAGGCTGAGGGCGAGAGACAAGGCGAGCAAGGTCTTCATGGTCACTGATTTTATGGTGAATGTTTGCCAACAAAAGTAACCTGCCCGTTAAGATTCTCACCACTGCCGACATAAAAACCTCCAAAGCACTTGCTTGCCCGCAGCATTGGAATTGTCCTACTTTTCCCCCCTAAAATACCACCGACCTTGCCAATTCCCGGACAATCGAATGCCAATGAACTTCTCCAGTCGCTCCGCACGGGCGACCGGGCGGCGCTGAACAGTCTGTACGACCAGCACCGGGCGGCATTTTTTCATTGGGCAGGCAAGCGTTTTCACTGCGACCGGGAGGCGCTGGAAGATGCCTGGCAGGATGCGGTGATTGTTTTTTATGACCAGGTGAAGTCGGGCAGGCTGGCAGTTTTGAGTTGTTCGGTGCGGACGTATTTGTTTGCCGTTGGCTTCCGGGTGCTTTCCGCCGGGGAGCGCAAGCGCAAACGTATTTCGCAGAAAGACGAAATTGACGAATCGTTGGAAGCCGATGCGGCAACTTTTGCCTGGGACGACCCCTGGTTGGATGAACGGGAAACGTTGCTGGCGGCGATGGAAAAGCTCTCTCTGTCGTGCCGCCAAATGCTCAAGCGGCGCTATTTTGAGGAAAAAAGCCTGGCGGAGGTGCAGGTGGAATTTGGCTACAACTCACTGAACACCTTGCACGCCTCGTTGTCGAGGTGCTTGAAAAAATTGAAGGAAATCATTGCCGACCAAGTTAGGAGGTAACTTCAAGTTACCTCCTAACTTCTGCTATTTGAATGGAAAACGCTGATTTAGAACGAATTGAAAAATACTTCCGCCAAGAACTGACCGAGGCGGAGCGGGCAGCTTTCGAGCAAAAGCTGGCGACGGACGAGGCTTTCCGGCAGGAGGTGGCTTTGCACGAGCGGGCTTTGACTGCCATTCGATTCGACAGTTTGCGGGATTTGAAGTCGGAATTTCAACAGCGGGAAGCAGCCTTGCGAAGGCAAAAAAGCATTGCCCGAAAACGATGGTTGGCAGCTTTGCTGCTGTCGCTTTTTTTCGCAGGCGGCTGGTGGTTTTGGAAAAGAAGTAGCGAAAAGACACCGCCCGTTCCGCAAACCCAAACTACGCCGCCTGCCCAAGACACGCTGGAAAAACAAGAAACTTCGCCGCCCGACACCGCTCAAATTTTGCCGCCAGGCAAGCCCGCTCAAAAAAATGACCCGCCAAAATCGCCCGCCAAACGCAAGCCTGACCCGGAAAAATTATTCGCCGACGCCTTCCAGCCTTACCACGATGCCTCGCTAAACCCTGCCGTTCGGGACGAAAAGAACCCGACCGCATTCGAGCAGTTCCTTCAATTTTATTGGGAGAACCAGCATTTGCAGGCGTTAGCCACTTTTGAAAATCTCAGCCCGGCGCTCCGGGCGAGCGATGATGCGCTGTTTTTGAAAGCCAATTCTTTGCTGGCGACGGGGCAAGCGGCAGAGGCTGTCGCCCTTTTTGAAGGTATTCTTGCCAACGGCGTTTCTGGCTACACCGGGGAATGCCGCTGGTATTTGGCGCTCTGCTTTTTGAAGCAAGGCAAATTGTTGGAAGCAAAAAAACAATTGGAGGCGCTCGCCTCCGACGACAATTCTCCCCGCCGGGAAGCCGCCTCGAAGCTGTTGGAAAAGCTCAGGTGAACGGCTGATTTTCTTTTTCAAAAAAATTTTCCCGCCTCGTTAAGTTTTTCCCGCCTGCGGACATGGAGAGGCAATGGATGATTTTATCCAGCCATCAAATCCTGCAACCATGAAGTCTTTCCTGGCTTTTTTCATTTCCATTTTTTCGCTCGCAGCCTTTGCGCAAAAGCCCGTCCCCGTTGGCGCATACCGAGTTCTTAGCGGTCAGTACGGCAGCGAGCCAGCTCAAACAGTCGAGGACAACGACAAGCGCATTTTCAAAATCTTCAAAGACGGCTACTGGATTGCTCCGTGGAGCATGGTGAAAGACAGCGCATTTTATGGCGTGGGCGGCGGCACGTACACCTGCAAGGATGGCAAGTACGTGGAAACCCTCAGCTTTTACTCGTGGGATAGCACGGCGGTGGGGCAGACCTACACTTTCGACTATTCCGCCGAAGGCAAATTTTACCACCAGTGGGGTAAAATCAACTCCGACAAGTACCCCGATTTATGGATTGACGAAATGATGCAGCAAGTCGAAGCCGCTGAACCCTTGAAAAACAAGGATTTGGAAGGCGTCTGGATGCTCGAAAACGCCCGGTGGGGCGACCAGAAATATGACCGGAAAGCCACGCCGGACGAGGTGGCGATTAAAATTTACGCTTATCCAATGGTGGCTTATGGTTTTTGGAACAAAAAGACCGGCTCGTTTCGTGGTGGCGGTGGTGGCAGGTATCAATTCGACGGGAAGACTTCGACGGAGCAGCTTGAGTTATCAGTTTGGGAGAAGCCGGGGACGGTGCATCAAATCGCTATTTCGCTGGGCGACGGCACTTACTCGCAAAATTGGGGCGGCACGAACCATGAGGTTTGGCGCAAAGCCGGGAAGTAAAATTGCAAGCAAGATAAAGTACGCCAGCCACCTGCTTGGAGCAGGGTTTTCGGGCGGGTGGCTTTTAAATAATGTTCATGAAAAATCTTAACTCTCTTTCAACAACGGCAGCAAGCCTTTGCTTGCTTTTCGCCCTCTGTTTCCTCGCTTGCAATAGCGCAAAAGAGCAAACCGACACCCCTTCCGCTGCCCAGGCAGAGCTACCGGCAACCACCGCTTCCGACGAAGCCGCCATCAAAAACGTGATTATCTCCGAGACCGAACATTTTATGAGCAGCGACTCGGCAAAATGGGCGGACAGCTTCGTCCGGGAACCTTTCCTGCTCTGGTCAGTCACCAACGGCAGCGAGCCGGGCGACGTGCTGACCATGCGGGGCTGGAACGAGCTTAGCAATTTCATGGGCAGTTGGTTTCGCACTAATAAAACAGAAGAAGTGGTGGTGGAAATGCGAAAAGAGACCGTTTCCCGTGACCGTTGGATGATAGAAATCAGGGGCAACACGGCATGGGTGAGCTTCAATCAACATATTGAAAATCAGGAAAAGAAGACAAAGCTGGACGTCACGGAGACCCGTATTTTGGAGAAAATCAATGGGGCGTGGAAGATAGCGCTGTCGTCTTCGCTGGCAGATTTTAAGGATGCGACGCCGCCGGTGCGGACGAAATATTGAGATGCATTTTTCTCACCAATCACTTCAAAAAAAGCGTTGCCAGCCAAGTATTCCGAAGGGTTCCATCCAAGCGGCGAGGTTTTGAACTAACACATTTTTGGAAGAGTGAATGCGGAATTTCAAAACCTGCCGCCCGGATGGAAACCTTCGGAATACTTGGCTGGCAATCCCTCTATTTTCCATGAAATCCTTTTTCACCTTCCTTTTTTGCATCATCGCCAGCTTGTTTAGCTTCTCCCAATCCAACATCCAGCAACCCACCAGCGTCAACGCCGATGGCGCAGCGCCCGCCGCCAGCGCCATGCTCGACGTGCAGGCGACGGACAAAGGGATGCTCGTGCCTCGCATGACGGAGGCGCAGCGGCTGGCGATTCCTTCCCCGGCGAATGGATTGCTGGTTTTCGACATCTCGAAAGGCAAATTTTATTACAACAACAGCGGGCCATGGATACCGTTGGAAACGAGTTACTATGCGGGTACAGGCATTGATGTCACCTTCAATACCATTACGAATACAGGCGATTTGAGCAACACGAATGAGCTTCAAACCATCGGTTTGAGCAGCAACATTTTGACGCTTTCCAATGGCGGCGGCATGGCAGATTTTTCGTCGCTGGCGTCGAAGTGGACTTTGAATGGGAGCGACATTTACCGGGCGACCGGGAACGTAGGCATCAATACTACCACGCCTGCTGCCAAACTGGAAGTGGAAAATGGCGCCGTGCTTTTTGAAGGAACGACAGGCGGGACGCCGGTTTCAGGCGCTGGCACAAGATTAATGTGGATACCTGCGAAGAAGGCTTTTCGGGCAGGGGAAGTAACGGGTAGTCAATGGGACGATGCCAATATCGGCTTTGGTTCCGTTGCCCTGGGGCGACTGGGAACTGCTTCGGGGCAAGATGCTTCTATTGCCGGAGGCTACAGCAACACCGCTTCCGGGCAATCTTCTTTTGTCGCAGGCGGAGAAAGCAACATCGCTTCAGGTCTGATAGCTTTTACCGGCGGTGGATTGGGCTTGCTCTCAAAATCTTTTGGCGAGGCAGTTGTCGGAACTTTTAATACTGATTACACACCCGCTTCTGCGACTACTTTCAATGCCGCCGACCGCATATTTGTCATTGGCAATGGCGCTAATAGCGGCGCTCGTTCCAATGCAATGACCGTCTTAAAAAGCGGCAACATCGGTGTCAACACCTCTTCACCCGCCGCCAGCGCTTTGCTCGACCTGCAAGCCACCGACAGGGGCATCCTCGTACCTCGCATGACGACGGCGCAGCGCACGGCAATCGCCTCGCCTGCGACGGGCTTGCTGGTGTTCGACACCGACACGGGTGGCTTTTGGTTTTACAAGGGTGGCTGGCTGTCGTTGGGCGGTGGCGGTAGTTATACAGCGGGCACCGGCATCAGCATTGTGGGAAGTGTCATCAGCAATACAGGCGACGTGAATGCGGCAGACGATGTGACTACTTCCAGCACGGCAGGCGGCGACTTGACAGGTACATTTTCCAACCTGCAAATCGCTGCCAGTGCAGTGGGCAGTACCGAAATCACTGACGGTAGCATCGTCGCAGCCGACTTAGGGCAAATGGGCGCAGCCAGTGGGCAGGTATTGAAATGGAACGGTAGCGCCTGGGCACCAGGGAGCAGTGCCCTCTTGCAGGATGCCGACGGCAATACGAAAATACAGGCAGAGGAAAGCGTAAACGAGGATATCATCCGCTTTGACATCGGCGGCACAGAGAAGATGGTTTTGAGAAAAAATGCCAACGGTGCAAGCCGGTTGGAATTGCCGGATGCTGCACACACCACTATCATCGGGCAAGAGGCAGGAGTGAATAACAACCCGGTTTTAACTCTTTTCGGAGAGGAAAATACTTTTTTGGGCTATAGGGCTGGCAATGCTAATACAACTGGCTCTAATAACACGTTTCTCGGCAGTCAGGCAGGGAATAATAATTCTTTTGGCGATTGGAACACCGCTACTGGACACCTGGCGCTTTATTCCAACATCGGCGGCGACTACAATACTGCCAATGGCGTGTCTGCGCTTAGTTCCAACACCGACGGCGGCAACAACACCGCCAATGGCGGGTCTGCGCTTAGTTCTAACACCACCGGCTCCTACAATACCGCCAATGGCGTGTCTGCGCTTAGTTCCAACACCACCGGCTCCTACAATACCGCCAATGGCCAGTCAGCGCTGTATTCCAACAAAGCTAATAGCCGCAGTACAGCCATAGGGTTCAATGCGATGTATTATGCAGACGACAGAACTTCAGGAAGAGAGACCTATAATACTGCAATTGGCTATGAAGCGCTGAAAGGAAGTTCAACCGCAGCCAATAATACCGGGCAATACAATACCGCTTGCGGCGACCGGGCGCTTTATCAGAACACCTCCGGCAGCGGCAACACCGCCAATGGATATCATTCACTTTCTTCCAACACGATGGGCGGCTACAATACCGGTTTAGGCTACAACTCAAATGTGGCGGCAAACGACCTGAATTATGCGACCGCTGTCGGAAATAATGCAATAGTCAACCTATCTGATAAAGTGCGTATCGGCGACTCCTTCGTCGACGTCATCGAAGGGCAAGTAGATTGGACTTTCCCCTCCGACGCCCGCTTCAAGTTCAATATCCACGACGACCAGGTGCCTGGCTTGGCTTTCATCAATCAACTGCGCCCGGTGACTTATCAGTTTGACACCCGCAAGTTTGACGACCACCTCATGCAAAATATGCCAGACAGCATTCAGGCACAGCGCCGGGCAAGGCGTAGCGGCTCGCCAAGCAGCGAAAGGGTGCAAACGGGCTTCCTCGCCCAGGAGGTAGAGCAGGTTTGTAAAAAACTCGGCTATGAGTTCAGCGGATTGCACGTGCCGGAAAGCGAAGTGGATAATTACGGATTGGCGTATGGGAGTTTTGTGCCGCTGCTGGTAAAGGCGGTGCAAGAGCAGCAGCAAATCATCGAAGCCCAAGCCGCCAAAATCGAAGCCCAGCAAACCGAACTCGACGCCATCAAAACAGCCCTCGAAAAAGCAGGCATCCGCCTCGATTGAAATCAATCAAACCTCACCGGCGGGCTTGCGCAAAAGGT
>CAZHLB010000112.1:0-12933 GCA_964533005.1 uncultured Saprospiraceae bacterium | reverse complement strand
ACCGGTAGCACAGCCTGAAGGCTGTGCTACCGGTCAACTAAATCCGACATGAACCTGAATTTTGTACTTGACCGGAACCCAGCTTTCCGAAAGTTTGGAACTTTCGGAAAGCTATATTCATCGTTCAAGTTTTTGTCTTGAAAATCCAATTATCAGATTTATTAAAAGCAGTATTTGCGCCAGCAAAAACGAAAGTATTGCCAACGTAATTAACGTTTGCGTCCATTGGAAATATTCCTGAGACGCTTGAAAATCCTGCGAATTATAGCGCTCTTTCGGTCGTACCGTTTCTATCAGAAATGCAAGCGTGAAAAGGAAAGTCAGCGAAAAATGAATTAACGCCAGCCAATAATTCAGCCGCATATTCAGCCGAATTGCAACCCAATAAATAAAGCCAATTAATGCAAATATCGCCGACCATAAAATGCCGATATGGATGGCTGAAATAACTAAATAAGTATCGTGCATTTGAATATCCAAAGCACGATTTGGATGCCATGCGGCAATGCCAATTATGACAGGAATGGCAAACCAAAATAGCAGTTGAAATCGGCGGTTCATATTGAGGGTGAAATTAAAAGCTTGTCGCTGCCAGTCAGCCAGTTCACCGAAAAATAATCCTGCCGCAACATATCGTGCTATCTGCCAGCCTACCTTCACGCCCTGCGAAAAAACGACTATGCCCACGTGGCGTCTGCGTGAAACCGTGTCGCCAAACTCCAGTTTGGCGGTGGAAAACTGACCGCCAAACTGGAGTTTGGCGGCACGGTTTCACTCAGACACCACT
Source organism: uncultured Saprospiraceae bacterium (assembly GCA_964533005.1). GTDB lineage: Bacteria > Bacteroidota > Bacteroidia > Chitinophagales > Saprospiraceae > UBA6168. Next base: position 12,146 of record CAZHLB010000112.1, on the reverse strand, counting down.
TGAACTTCATTGCTTTTCACCACGCTGCGCAGTTTCCCTTCTCGAAAAATAGTCTCGATTTCATCCCCCGGCAAGGCTTGCGAAGCAGCGGTCAATGCTTTTCCATTTTTAAATGTGATGCTGAAACCCCGCCGGAGCGCCGCTTCCGGACTGAGCAGGCTGGCGGTTTTTTCCAAAATATCCAATTGCAGGTGGTTCTTGGCGAAGCTGTTTTTCAAAGCGGCTGGGATTTCCTTTTCCACGTAATCCAACATCATCGCCTGCCGCTGAAGCAAATTTTTCGTTTGAAAATCAAGCACTTGGCTGAAATGTTGAAGCCGCAAGGCAGCATCCCGCCGTTTCGTTTCGCTCCAGGTTTTCACGGCGAGCGCCAGGTTTCCCGCCTCGGTTTCAAATTGAAGATTGCGGTGCAAAATGAAATCCGCCACCGCCGTCGGGGTTTTCAAAGCTGTGTGCGCCACGCAATCCAGCACCGTTTCGTCCACGTCGTGACCGATGCCGGTTACCAAAGGCAAAGGCAGGCAAGCCGCAGCCCGGCACAATTCAAAACTGTCAAAAGCCGCCAAATCCAATTTTGCGCCGCCGCCCCGTATGACCACCGCCGCATCGAATTGCTCCGGCTGGCGAGCGAGATTGGCAAGTTGGGCGAGCATTTCCGGCTCCACAAAAGTGCCTTGCACCGACACCGGGAACATTTGCAGCCGGAAGCGATAGCCGAAAGGGTTGCCTCCCAATTGTTTCAAAAAATCCTGGCAGCCCGCCGCCTGTTCCGAGGTTAAAACGGCGATTCTTTGCAGCACTGGCGGCAGTCGAAGTGCCTTGTTTTTTTCGAGCAAGCCCAATTTTTGCAGGCGGTTCAAGCTTTCCCGGCGCTTCATTTCCAACTTGCCAAGCGTGTACGCCGGGTCAAATTCTTCAATCACCAACTTCAAACCATATCGCTCATTGAACTCGACCCTTGCTTTGAAAAGCACTTCGATACCTTCCCTCAGCAGGCTTTCCAACTCGACGCCTGCTTTTTTTCGCAACGAGCGGAAGTCCCGGTTCCAAAGCACCGCCTGTCCTTGCGCAATGATTTCGTCGCTCGCCTCCGCCTTTTGCACCAGGTCAAAGTAAAAATGCCCCCTCGATTCTTTCACCTGCGCCAATTCGCAGCGCACCCAGATTGCTTCGGGGAAATTCAGCGCCAGCACCTGGCGGATGAATTCGTTAAGCTCGAAAAGGGAGAGGGATTGCATGGAGATGATGGGATAGTTTTTTTGATTAAATGGTGGAGCGACATAGCCCTAAACGATTTGAAAATTGCCCGCAGCCAGCATATCAGTCCCCGCATAAACTTCCACTTTATACGTGTCCGGCAACCACTGCCCAGGCTGCTCGAAGCCCCAAGCCCAAAAGAAAACCCAGGCAGTTTGCCCCTTCGGGAAAGTCATCGGGCTGTTGTAACCCTTGCCGCCGAGGATGTCTCCGGCGGAATTGTAGTAAAAAAAGGTCAGGTCGAAAGCCACGTCGTGCGGCGCAGGCAGGCAGACCACCTCGACTTCCCACCAGATGTAGCGGGTTTCCTCTTTTTTGAAAGCCTCACCATAGTTCCTGTTTTCCACCGGCTGCAGTTCGCCGGTGCCTTCAAAAAACAGAATCCTGGAGCGCTTGACGTATTTTTTAAAGAAATCGGGAATAGGTTCATCATCGTCGCCGTCGCCAGTGCCGGTGACCGTTTCCGGCGCTTGCGGCGTAATCATGGTCGAACCGAGCGCCATGCCTTCTGCAGGTTGTTGCGGTTTTTCTTCCGGCAGCAACTCGAAAAGCGAGCGGCGGATGCGGTTCTTTTCAGCCGTTTGTTGCTCGTAATTTAGTATGCCGGAGTTGGCGTTTGCCTTAAAATCTTTGAACCAGGCGGCGACGGCAACCACCTCCATAAATTTTTTTTGATTCGAGCGATGCGCTTGTTTTAAGGCGTCGAGGGCGCCGTCGAGGTCATCGTCTTCGATGAGTGCGAGGATTTGGTCGAAGCTCATTTTTCGATTTCGGATTTGGGATTTCGGATTTGGGATTTGCGAACGTCGGTCAAATCCGAAATCCGAAATCCTGAAATCCGAAATCCAATGGCTCGAAGGTGCGGAATGTTGGCAAATTCTCAGGCGGCTTTTGCGGGTGGCGGCAAAATCTATCTTTGCGCCCGCTAAAAAAAAGAGTGATTTGGTGATTTAGTGATTTGGTGGTGGGACGTCAGACGTCCCACCACCAAATCACCAAATCACCAAATCATTAAATCACAATATGGCTCTTCAATGCGGTATCGTGGGCTTGCCCAACGTCGGAAAATCAACCCTTTTTAATGCTTTGACCTCGGCGAAAGCTTTGGCGGCGAACTATCCCTTCGCCACCAAAGACCCCAACGTCGGCATCATCACCGTCCCCGACGAGCGTCTCGAAAAGCTCACCGTCCTCGTCCATTCCCGCCAAACCGTTCCCACCACCATCGAAATCGTGGACATCGCCGGTCTCATCAAGGGGGCGAGCAAGGGCGAAGGTTTGGGCAATCAATTCCTCGCCAACATTCGGGAAGTGGACGCCATCGTTCACGTCGTGCGCTGTTTTACGGACGACAACGTGATTCACGTGGAGAACTCAGTTGACCCGGTGCGGGACAAGGATGTGATTGATACCGAGTTGATTCTCAAAGATTTGGAAACGGTGGACAAGCGCCTCGACCGCCTGCGCAAACAAGCCAAGACCGGCAAAAAGGAGGACGTTCACCTCGTCGAAATCGGCGAAGCCATCCTCGCCCACCTGAACGCCGGCAACCCCGCCCGCTCCCTCCACCTCGAAGCCGAAGCGGCAGATTTGCTCGACGACCTGTTTTTGCTCACCACCAAGCCGATTTTGTACGTCTGCAACGTGGACGAAGCCAGCGTCAGCACCGGCAACGAGCACACCCGCCGTTTTCAGGAAGCCGTGAAAAACGAGCCTGCCGAAGTCATTTTCATCAGCGCCGCCATCGAAGCGGAAATTGCGCAGATGGAATCGGTGGCGGAGCGCAAGGATTACCTAGAAATGGTCGGATTGGATGAACCCGGCGTGAACAAACTCATCCGGGCTTGTTACAAATTGCTCGACCTCATCACCTATTTCACCGCCGGTGAAAAAGAAGTCCGTGCCTGGACGATTCACCGGGGCTGGAAAGCGCCAAAAGCGGCGGGGGTCATTCACACGGATTTTGAAAAAGGCTTCATCCGTGCGGAGGTGATTAAATATGCGGATTACGTGGCGCTCGGCTCGGAGGCGGCGGTGAAGGAGCAGGGAAAAATGGCGGTGGAAGGGAAGGAATACGTGGTGCATGACGGGGATGTGATGCACTTCCGGTTTAATGTTTAAGAAAGCGCCCCGACCTCGCTGAGTTGTATAAATGGTTACGAGCAAGCAGCCTTGAAGAATAAAATATTTGCTCGCAAAACATGGTTTGAAATTACCTCCTAAATTGGGCACTCGAAATGCTAATTATTGAATGATGAACAAGCTATTTTTTCTCCTTTTTTCGACTGTTTTAATTGGTTGTCAAAGCGGCGAATCGAGCAAAGTGCTTGATAATATTCGCAAAGAATATGCGCCTGACAAGCGGGTGGCATTGCTCAATATTTCGCCCATATTTTCTGCCGGAAAAGTGGAATTGGAGGGTGAAACCAACCTGCCGCAGGCAAAAGCTGAATTAATTGAATCATATCGCAGCCTGGGTTTAAAAGTGATTGACCATGTGAAAATTCTGCCCTCCCCCACCCTACAAGGCAAGCATTTTGGCATCGTCAACGTCTCTGTTAGCAATATGCGCTCGAACCCAAAAACAGGTGAATTGCCCGACCATGATTTGGAGCTTTCTACGCAAGCCATACTTGGAACGCCGCTGCGGGTGCTCAAGGACACCGCCGGTTTTTACCTCGTCCAGACGCCGGATGATTATTTGGGCTGGCTCGACGACGGCGGTTTTACGCTCATGGACTCGGCGGCGTATCAAAATTGGATGCAATCGGAGCGGGCTGTTTGCCTCGAAGACTATGTTTTTGCCTACGAGCAGCCGGATGAAAAGTCGCAAAAGGTTTCCGATTTGGTGGCAGGCAGCATTTTGCAAGTCGTTGAAAGTCAGGGCAATTTCATCAAAATTCGCTTTCCGGACGGCAGGCTCGGTTACGTTCCCGCCGGGAAAATGATGCCGCTCGAACAATGGCTCGCCAGCCGCCAGCCCGATGCTTCCCATATTTTGGCGACGGCAAAAGAAATGATGGGGCGACCGTATTTGTGGGGCGGCACTTCGGGGAAAGGCATGGATTGCAGCGGTTTTACGAAGACGATTTATTATTTGAATGGTGTGCTGCTGCCTCGTGACGCCAACCAGCAAGCGGCTGTCGGTGAGGATGTTCAGACGGACACAACTTTAAAAAATATGCAGCCCGGCGACCTCTTATTTTTTGGCAGAAAAGCGAATATGGAGCAAAAAGAAAGAATTAGCCACGTGGCTATTTATCTGGGCGACGGGAAAATTATTCATGCCTCGAATAAGGTGGAAATTGCCAGCATGAAACGGGGTGATGCGGATTTTGCGGAATATAGGCTGACTAGTTTTGTGCGCAGCAAACGTATGATTGGGTCGGTGGGGAAAAATGGCGTGGTTGCTGTTGCCGAGTCGCCTTTTTATAAAGTTGAAAAAACGAGTCTTGCGGATTGAGTGGGTAATTTAGGAGGTAACTTGAAGTTACCTCCTAAATTGGGCTACGAAAAATCATCGTCATCGCCCAAATGCAATTTAGCCTCCGCCAATTCATTCCATGCGTGTTGGTCATTTTCCTGCCGGGCGATTTCCATCCCTAATTTATAAGTTGAAAATGCCTGTGCAGGCTCGCCAAGTTTCTCGTATAATTTTCCCAGGTGATAATATACGCCAACGTAATTCGGCTCATGCTCGCATATTTGGCGGTAATGCCGAAGCGCTTTTTCGTCATCGCCAATGTTTTCATATTCTTTGCCGAGCGCAAAAAGGATGAAACTATCCTTTGGGCTGGACTCGTGGAAGGCAAGAAGTTGGGTGAGACGGGTTTGACTCATCGGTTAATGTTTTTCAGAGAGCGGTGATTTTTAAAAAAAATCACCGCTCTCTAATTTTGGACTATCCTTTCAACTTCACCTTCCCCGCCAAATCCAACATAAAAGCATACTCCATCGCTATCTCTTTGTAAGCCCGAAAACGCCCCGACTTCCCGCCATGCCCCGCATCCATATTAGTATGCATCAGCAGCGGATTTTTGTCGGTCTTCATTTTACGAAGTTTTGCGACCCATTTTGCAGGCTCCCAATATTGTACCTGCGAGTCGTGCAAGCCGGTGGTGACGAGCATTGCCGGATATTCTTTTTTCTCCACCTGGTCATAAGGTGAATAGGAAAGCATGTAATCGTAATATTCTTTTTTGTGCGGGTCGCCCCATTCGTCCCACTCGAAAGTGGTGAGCGGGATGGTCTCGTCGAGCATGGTCGTCACCACGTCCACGAAGGGAACGGCAGCGACGACGCCTTTAAATAAATCAGGTCGCTGGTTCACCACTGCGCCCATCAGCAAGCCGCCTGCGCTTCCGCCCATTGCAAACAGGTGGTCTTTGCCGGTATATTTTTGAGCGACGAGGTGGTCGCCACAATCCACGAAATCGTTGAACGTGTTTTTCTTTTTCAGCAGCTTGCCGTCGTCATACCATTGGCGACCCATTTCCTGACCGCCCCGGATGTGCGCAATCGCAAACGCAAAGCCCCGGTCGAGCAAGCTCAGGCGGGCGGAATTGAAACTTGGGTCGGAACTGTAACCATACGAACCGTAGGCATAAAGCAGCAGCGGCTGCGTCCCGTCCTTCTTGAAACCTTTGCGATAAACAATGGAAATGGGCACTTTCACGCCGTCCCGTGCGGTGGCGTAAATACGCTCGGACTGGTAATTTTCTTTGTTGAAACCGCCCAAAACCTCCTGCTCTTTCATCAGTTTTTTCTCCTTCGTTTTCATGTTGAAATCATAAACCGAGGCAGGCGTGGTGAGCGATTGGTAGCTGATGCGGACAACTTCGGTATTGTATTCAGGATTATTGGAGGGAAAAGCCAGGTAGCTTTCTTCACCATAATCCACGTGGAAATCCTGCTTGGCATCCCAAGATTTTATGCGGGTTTTCACGATGCCTTCGATGCGCTCCTCGACGACGAGGTAGTTTTTGAAAAGCTCAAAATCTTCGAGATAGACGTCGTCCAGGTTGGCAATCAGTTCCTGCCATTTTTCTTTCCCGGTAGCATTTTCAGCCGCCGACATCAGCTGGAAATTTTTTGCACCGAGGTTCGTGCGCACGTACCAGCGGTCGCCTCCGTGGTCAATGCTGTATTCGAGATTGCGCTCACGAGGCTGGAAAATTTGCCACTTGCCGTCGGGCGTGTTGGCGTCGAGGTAGCGGTATTCTTGCGAAAGGGTTTGCGAAGCGGCAATGACGAGGTATTTTTTTGACTTGGTCTGCGCCAAATCCAAATTGTAGGTGGCGTCTTTTTCGTGGAAAACCTCGACGTCCTTGGTTTGGTCTTCGCCCAGACGGTGCTTGAAAACTTTGAAGGCTCGCAGGGTTTCGTCTTTCGTCAGGTAAAAAACGGTCTTGTTGTCGTTTGCCCAGACAATGGTTGGCTCTGCACCTTGAATTTTATCGGCGTGCATTTCGCCGGTTGCCAGGTTTCTGAAGCGGATGGTGTAAATCCGCCTGCTCAACGTGTCTTCGCCATACGCCAAAATTTGGTTGTCTGGGCTAACCTCCAGCCCGGCGGCATTGTAATAATCATACGGTTTTGCCTCCACGTTCACGTCCAGCATCACCGCTTCCTGCGCTTCGAGCGTGCCTTTCTTGCGGCAGTAAATCGGGTATTCCTGCCCTTCCTCATACCTATGATAGTACCAGTAACCATTGTCAATTTGCGGCACGGACTCGTCCTTTTGCTTGATTCTGCCCACGATTTCATCGTAAAGCTCATCCTGAAAAGTGGCGAGGTGCGCCATGACCCCGTCTTTGTACTTGTTCTCGGCTTCGAGGTAAGCCAGGACTTGTTGGTTGTTGCGGTCGTTCAACCAATAATAATCATCGGTGCGGGTGTGCCCGTGCTCAGTTAGTTGCTTCGGCTGCTTTTCGCAGGTGGGCGGGGCGACGTTCATTTTGTCGTACATGCTTGCCATAATTTGGGTTGTTTCTGATGATGGATTTTTGCAGGCGGCAAAGATGAAAATTGCCAGGAAGAAGGTAGGAATGGTCGCTTTCACGTAAGTTTGATTTTAGTTTGGAAATAGATTTGGCGGTGCGATGATAGGCAAAATGTAGCTGTTTGACATGTGCCGCTTTTCAAATCGAGTCAACGTCAGCAGCGTTCAATCTTGGCAAGATTTTTCCCACACCTTCCTTCATCCCTGCCGAGGTTAACAAGAATTATTCTGCGTATTATTTCCTTCGTAGGTTTACGCCGTTTTCCTCCCACACCCGCTTGAACTGGCAGCTCGCCTTACATTAATTAATCACTTAATTTTTTTCATTTCATGCGAAAAATATCCACTTCTCTCGCCTGCCTACTAGTGCTGGCACTTGTTTTTTCTTGCAAAAAAAAGCAGCCGGAACTATCGGCAGCCAAGCCGGTACAACTTGAAAGCCGCACGCTGCAACTGGAAAAGGGAACCGACTGCAAAAAACAGCCGGACTCCTTGCGCACCGATTGCTCCATTGTCAATTTTTCCGTGCCTCAACTCAAGGACGCAGAAAGCCCACTCGGCAAAAGCGTGAATGCCTGGGTTGATAATTTCCTGATTCGACTGCTCACTTACACGGATTACGCCGAACCCGGCAAGGCGCCTAAAACGGTGGATGCCGCCGTCAAGCGGTTCCACGCCATCCATGACGAAGCGGCAGGTTCGGTGGCTTCCGGGCAGTTCAAGGCTGTTTGCTCCGGCTCGGCGGCGCTGAACGATGGCAAGTACCTGACTTTGAAGCTCGTCGGCAGTGCTTTTCACGGCGGCAATCGGGACTTGAATGAAGTTACGTACGCCAGTTTCGACGTGAAAACAGGCAAGCAACTCACTTGGGGCGACCTGGTGAAAGACAAGGCTGCTCTCCTGCGCATGGCGGAAACAAAAGTGCGGCAAGCCTGGGCGGCTGAGTTTCAGACCGGCTTTGATTTCGACAAAGAATCTCCACTTGCGCTGCCCGAATCATATTGCTTGACCGCCGCCGGATTGCAGTTTTACTACCAACCCCAGGAAATTTATGGGCTGGGCGGCGCCACTGATTTTGTCATTCCTTACGGCGAATTGAGCGGCAACCTGCTAGTGGCGGCGCCGACGCCGCCAGCTTCCGACCCTTCGTTGAACGGGTATGAAATCGTGGGAGACTCGCTGGTCATTCCAGCTTTTGAAATTGAGGTTTTCAACAGTCCGAAAGCCAGCGGCACCTTGGCGAAAAAGAAGGAGACCATCATCGTCTCCGCCCTGTTCAACGGTCAGCCGAGTAGCAAAGCGGACGAGGATGAAATCGGCATGATGACCATTTTGGACAAACAAATTGAACTGACGGGCAACAATCGCATCGCTCGTTTCGAGGGCTTGAAATTTTCCAAAAAACAGGCGGACAAGCTGGCAGACAAGGATATCAACTTGCTCATCAACGTTTCCAGCGGTTTTAAATCTACTGAGGACAACCTGCTCAACTGTGGCATCGTGCAAATGACGGTGAGCCAATTCGGGAACAAACGTTTCCTGCTGGGCTGCCAGTTGATTGCGGAAACTCCCAAGGACGGCAGCTATTTCGGCTCTCCACTTGCCACTTACGTGATGTCTTCTCCCAGCCAACCGGCAGGCTATTGGGAACCGTTGCTCGTGTCTTGCGACTCCGTCGGAAAAATGGAATTTGCAGGCAACCCGATAAAAAACTACGACGTGCTGAAAGCCACCCTGCGCTCGATTTTGACCTACCTGATGAGTGCCGGTGCAAAACAACTGCCCGACCTCGAAACCCAGGGCTGCCTGATGGGCAACAGAGGCGGCATCCAAGACACCTACGATGAATTGAAAGCGGAACTGACGGGCAAAGCCAATACCTCCGGCACGCCTGCCGAATTGGAAAAATCGCCGGAAAAAATAACCACCGAAAAAGGCGGCAGCACAACCAAGCCTGCTACAACTGCAAAACCCGCAGCTTCCAAACCTGCCACCACGACGGTAAAAGGAGTCGCAAAATCTGTCCACGCCAAGTCTTCCACGACAACCATCACCTTGAAACAAAACGGCGACATGCTGCTCAATGACAAGAAAATCAGCACGTTGGAAAGCCTTCGGAAAGAACTGCAAGCCGCCCTGTTAACACAAGCCACCATTCCTGACAAGCTCGATTTGAAGACGGTTGGAGAAACGGGCATGGGCATGCGAGCCGAGATAAACACGGTCATCGCCGAGTCCATCACAGGCGCAAAATGGGTGCGCAAGAAGGCTGCCATCGCTGCGCTAAATACGCCTGTCGGCAAAAAACTGGAAACCTCCACGCAACTGGAATTGGGCAACTACCAAACCAGCGGCGCTTTTGCCTACGTGAGCGCAAAACCAAAGCAGGCAGACGGAAAAGCCATTGATTACGGCAAAACCGACTACGCTAAGGACGCCAAGTCAAGCGGTTTTGCCGACAATGCCATCGGGTTACTCAAGTTTGAAAAAGGTGCTTGGAAGGTGCTGACTTACAGCATTGGCGTGAGCAAAGCGCCGGTGGATGTTTGGGTAAAAAAATATGGTGCGCCGAAGGCTTTGTTTGGGAATTAATAAGCGGAACGGGCATTCAGCCTTCCTAAAGACATACAGGCGGGGCAAACAACTTTCGGAAAGTTGGTTGCTCCGCCTGCCAAGTTATCCTCGCCATCTCGCCGATCTTTTATTTTCCATCCATTTTCCATTCCCGCTGAATTATCCTTGCAGCCCGGAAAGCATCCTCCTCCATTCTCGAATTTCCTTCAAAAAAAAGCCCCTCACCAAAGGCGAGGGGCGACGTTGTAAGCCAGAGAGCGGCTTGTAAAACAACAAAAATCTTTGGCTGAGACGCCGGGTTGTTTTTCGGTCACCTCGTTGTTGGCAACAAAAATATTTCCACAAATGAAAATTTCACTCATCGGATATGGAAAAATGGGACAGACCATCGAAAAGCAGGCGCTGGCAGCCGGGCACGAGGTGGTTTTAAAAATTACCATTGACAACCAGGAAGACTTGACTGCCGAAAACCTCCGCCGGGCAGACGTCGCCATCGAATTCACGACGCCGGAGTCGGCTTTCGACAATATTTCCCTTTGCCTGCGCTCAGGCGTTCCGGTCGTTTGCGGCACAACGGGCTGGCTGAACCGGCTCGATGAAGTCAAAAAACTTTGCCACGAAACCGGCGGCGCATTTTTCCATTCTGCCAATTTCAGCATCGGCGTCAACCTCTTTTTTGCGGTCAACCGCTACCTCGCCGCACTGATGAACAACCACTCAGAATACGAACCCACCCTCGAAGAAATCCACCATACGCAAAAGCTGGACGCTCCCAGCGGCACTGCCATTGCGCTTGCGCAAGGCATCCTCGACAACCTTTCTCGCAAGAAAAAATGGGTGAACGAACTGGCAATCAGCAGCCCGCCGCTCGACATTGGCGTAGGTGATTTGATGGTTGAAAACGGACAAGCAAGCACGCTTGAAAATTCATCGGCGCAAGCGAAAAACCAGGCAGGCAGCGGGAAAAAAGTCAAGCACAACAAGGCAGGCGAAGAAGATTTGCTCATCGTTTCCAAGCGCATCGAAACCGTGCCCGGCACTCACACGGTCGCCTGGGTCTCCGAAAACGACACCATAGAAATAAAACACACCGCACATTCGAGGGAGGGATTTGCCGCAGGCGCATTGGCTGCCGCCGTCTGGCTGGTGGGCAAAAAAGGCTGTTTTGAAATGAAGGATTTGCTGCAAATTTGACCAAGCCAATAGCCTTAATTCTGCAAGGCTGTTTTACAATCATTTTACTGCCCGGGGCTTTTAGAATCCATTGAAATTTTGACATTTGCGCAGTGATACAACCCTTCGAATCCATCCTGCATCTGTCCTAACCAAAGCAAGACTATTCACAAATTCTGGATTTTCTCAACCTGACTTTTTCCGAAATAAAACATTCACAAGGAGCCTTTAGTGATGCGGGCGAACGCACTATTCACTGAGTCCTTTTCACAAAAATCAACCTTTCAATCATGGCAAATCCGAAGGCAACTTCGAGCAAGTTCAGCGCAATGTTCGCCACCATTGTCATTCCCCTCGTGTTGGTGGTGGGCTATTTGGTTTTCAAACTCGTCCTGGGTCATGGCGGCAATTTCGAGGGCGGCGACAACACTGGGCATCCGATTCCGGGCAATTACCTCGGCATGATGTACAAAGGCGGCGTCCTCGTGCCCATCCTCATCGGTACTTTTTTGCTGGTTTGGACGGTGTTTTTCGAGCGGCTGTTTACGCTCAACGCTGCAAAAGGCAAAGGTTCCATCCAGGATTTTGTGCGCCGGGTGCAGCAAGCCCTTTCCGGCAACAACGTGAACGAAGCCATCCAAGCCGCTGACAATCAGAAAGGCTCCGTAGCAAACGTCATCCGTGCTGGCTTGGAAAAATACAAGGAAGTCGAGACCGAACCGCACATGGACAGAGACCAAAAAATCCTCGCCATCCAAAAAGAAATCGAAGAAAGCACCGCCCTCGAACTGCCGATGCTGGAGCGCAACCTGGTGATTTTGGCGACCATTTCGTCCATCGCCACCCTGTTGGGTCTGCTCGGTACGGTGCTCGGTATGATTAAAGCCTTCTCCGCTTTGGCAACCACCGGCGCACCCGATGCCGTTGCGCTTTCCACTGGTATTTCCGAGGCGCTCATCAACACCGCATTGGGTATCGGCACGTCCTTCTTCGCCATCATTTTTTACAACTATTTCACCAGCCGCATCGACGCCATGACCTACGCCATCGACGAGGCAGGCAACAGCATTGCCCAAACTTATGCGGCAAAGCACAAGCTGGTGGGAGCATAAAAATTAGTGATTTGGTGATTTGGTGATTT
>CAZHLB010000111.1:0-13073 GCA_964533005.1 uncultured Saprospiraceae bacterium | reverse complement strand
TTTTTAGCAGGCACTCAACCCCCCTTGAGGGGGGCAGGGGGGTGACTGCGCCGTGCTTTTCAATTTTTTTCGCCTTCATCCTGATTGGCTTAAGCAATTTAGTTTCAGCCCAATGCAGCATCACCGTTGACGCAGGCCCCGACCAAACCGCCTGCGCCCCCTCCGGGCAAGTCACACTGCAAGGCAGCATCACCGGCGATTACCTCTCCTTCGAATGGACGCCCGCCGCTGGTCTGAGCGACCCGAACAGTCTGACGCCCGAAGCCACCATCACCGGAACGGCAACCTACACGCTCACCGCCGTCGGTCTCGACCCCACCAACCTCGTAACCAACCCTGATTTTGAAGCTGGAAACTCAGGTTTTACCAGCGATTACTTGCAAAACCCCTTGCCCATCACGCCCGGCACTTACGATGTGCTCGCCTCGCCCGTCGTTCCGTTTTTCCCCCCTTGCGACGACCATTCGCCCGGCACCGGAAACATGATGCTCGTTAACGGCGACGGCACGCCCGGCGACAATATCTGGTGCCAAACCATCCCGGTCACGCCCAACACGGATTTCGTGATGAGCGCCTGGGTCGCTTCGTCGCCGCTTTTTCCGCCGAGTTTGCAGTTTTTTGTGAACGGCACTGGCGTCGGGTCGGTGTTTCAGACTTCGGGGGCGGGCTGTTTTTGGGAGCAATTCACTGCCACCTGGAACTCTGGCGCAGCTACTTCCGCCACGCTTTGCATCGTCGGGCAAGGCTCTGGGAATGGGCAGTTTGGAGATGATTATGCGCTGGACGACATCTTTTTTGGCGGCACTTGCAGCGTCTCCGACCAGGTGGAAGTATCGCTGGGCGAGGCGGAGGCAGTGCTTGCACCTGCCGCATTTTTGTTTTGCGACCAGCAAGCCACCGGCATCGTCCTCGACGGCAGCGCCTCGACTTCGGGGGCAAACATTTCTTATTTCTGGTCAACTTTCAACGGCAGCATTGTCAGCGGCGAAACCACGAACAGCGCCACCGTGAACGCAGTCGGCACCTACACTTTGACGGTCACTTTCGACAACGGCAGCGCCACCTGTACCGACGATGCGACCATTGACGTGCTGCCCGACCCGAATTTGGTTTTTGCCAACATCGCACCGCCACAGGAAATCAACTGCGATTTTCCCACCGTCACCCTCGACGCCAATGGCTCGTCGGTGGGCGCAACCATCAGTTATCTCTGGACAACCCTCGACGGAAATATCGTTTCCGGCGAGACCACGCTGACCCCGGTGGTGAATGAAGGCGGCTTGTACACGTTGCTCGTGAGCAACTCTATCAGCGGCTGCACGGCGGAAGCGGTGACGGTCGTGGATGAAAATTTGCAGACACCCGTTGCCAACGCAACCGCCAGTGGAACAGTGGGTTGCGGCAGTTCGACGGTGAATTTGAGCGGGGCTGGAAGCAGCACCGGGGCAGGCATTTTTTACAATTGGACGACGCCGGACGGCAATATTGTCAGCGGCGCAAACTCGCAAAATGCAGTGGCGAATGCAGCCGGGACGTACATTTTGACGGTCAGCAACAACAACAATGGTTGCGCTGCCAGCGACACGGTCACGGTGACTGGAAACACCACGCCGCCCGTTGCGCAAATTGCACCTGCCGGGCAGCTCGATTGCTCGACGCCGTCCATCCAATTGAGCGGCGCAGGCAGCAGCACGGGCAACAATTTCAGCTACCTCTGGACGACCACGAACGGCAATATTTCCAACGGCGCAACGACTTTGACGCCGACCGTGACCACCATCGGAACCTACGTTTTGACCGTGACGAACTCGCAAAACCAATGCACCGCCAGCGCCAGCGTCACCGTGAGCGGCGACATGAATTTGCCGATTGCAATGGCAAGCGGGCAAAATTTGATGCTCGATTGCATCAGCACCCCTGTTCAATTGAGTGGCAACGGAAGCAGCACGGGCGGCAGTTTCAGCTACCTCTGGACGACGGCGAACGGCAATATTTTGAGCGGCGAAACGACCCTGACGCCGACCGTGAATGCGCCCGGCACTTACGTTTTGACCGTGACCAACACGACCAATGACTGCACCGCCAGCGACGACGTGACCGTAACGCAAGACGCCAGCGCACCTGTCGCAACTGCCACGTCGAGCGGGAATTTGGATTGTGCGGCAAGCACGGTGAACATTGACGCCAGCGGCTCGTCGAGCGGGGCGAATATTTCTTTCACCTGGACGACTTCGGACGGGCATTTTCTCTCCGGTCAAAATTCGCTGATGCCAGTCGTGGATGCGCCGGGAACCTACTTGCTCACGGTCGTCAACACCGCCAACACTTGCTCGTCCAGCACGACGGTGACGGTTACTTTGGACACCATTTTACCCATCGCAGACGCCGGGCAGGACGTGACGCTGAATTGCAATTTTCCGCAACTCAATCTGGACGGAACGGGCAGCAGCACGGGCAGCAATTTTGATTATCAATGGACTTTGCTGGACGGCAATATCGTGAGCGGCGACACCACTTTGACGCCGCTCGTGGACGAAGCAGGCACCTACATTTTGACCGTGACCAACACGCAAAATCACTGCCTCGCCACCGACACCGCCGACGCTTTTGAAAATTTCACCCCGCCCATCGCCGAGGCAGGCGAGATGAAGCAGTTGACTTGCAAAAACCACGAGGTTGCGCTCGACGGCACTGCTTCCAGCACCGGGGCGAATTTTATCTACGATTGGACTTTCCAGCCTTTGCCCGGCGGCGTCCCACCCGGCATCATTTCGGGCGACAGCACGTTGACGCCGACGGTGAATGAAAATGGCTTTTTCCACCTCGTCGTCACCGACACGAGCAACGGCTGCACGGCGCACGACAGCGTTTTGGTGAGCCTTTTTGCCAACTTTCCTTTCCTGCAAATTCAGCCGCCGCCGGGTCAGTTGACTTGCGCCGTGACCCAAATTCAACTCCAGGCGATTGCCTCGCAGGGTGGTCAATATTTGTACGAATGGCAGTTCGATTCACTCGGCGTAGCGGTCGGCGGCGGCGGTTTGGTGAGCGGTTCGACGACTTTGAACCCGACCGTGAACGCCCCCGGCGCATACATTTTGACCGTCACCGACAGCCTGAGCGGTTGCACGACGGTGGATGCGGTTTTTGTTTTGGAAAACTCCACGCCGCCGGTCGCCGATGCGGGTGCGCCGTTTTCGCTTTCCTGCGCCATTGCCAATGCTACGATTAATGGAATGGGTTCGTCGTTTGGCGCAGGCATCACCTATCTCTGGACGACGCCGAACGGTTTCATCACCTCCGGCGCAACCACCCGGACACCGGGCATCAGTGCCCCCGGCACTTATTATTTGAATGTTTTTGACGCCAACACGGGCTGCTCCTCGAAGGATACGATTGTGATTGGGCAAGATGGAAACGCTCCGATATCCAATGCCGGTGCGAACATGGCGCTGACTTGCCTCGCCACGACGGTCACTTTGAACGGCACAGGTTCGAGCCAGGGCGCTCAATACAGTTACTTATGGAGCACGCAAGACGGGCACATCGTCAGCGGCGGAAACACGCTGAACCCGGTGGTGGACGAGCCTGGAACGTACCTGCTCATGGTCACCAACACGACCAATAATTGCATGACCGCCGCCACGACGCAGGTCGTCAATTTCACCCAAGCACCCTCGACCGACGCAGGCACGGCGGACACTTTGACGTGCTTCGTGCCGAGCCAAACTTTGCATGGAATCGCCTTTGGCTCAGGCAATATCGGCTACCAGTGGACGACGGCGACCGGGACAATTTTAGCTGGCGCAACCACGCCAACGCCCATCGTCGCTGCTGAAGGAACATACATTTTGACCGCTACGAACAACGCAAACGGCTGCACGGCGCAGGATTCCGTGTTTGTGCCGAGCAATCAGATTTTGCCGATAGTCGCCGCCGCAGCGCCGGAAATGCTGACTTGCACGACCACGCAAACCAACCTCGACGGGGCAGGCTCGAGCACCGGGGCGTTTTTTATTTATTTCTGGGAAACCCAAAACGGCGACATCATTTCGGGTGAAACCACTTTGTCGCCGCTCGTCGGCGCACCCGGCGACTACATTTTAACCGTCGCCAATTTGCAAACCGGCTGCTCCGACGTGGACACTGTCACGCTCGCAGCCGACACAACTTTGCCCGCTGCTCTTGCTGGCATTGACACTTTGCTCACCTGCAACGTGACCAATTTGGCGCTCGACGGCAGCGCTTCGAGCCAGGGCAATGATTTTGTTTATCAATGGACAAGCCAGGCAGGCGGGAACATCGCAACCGGCGCAACGACTTTGACGCCAACGATTGATGCGCCGGGCACTTACGTTTTGCTGGTGACGGATACGACAAATGGCTGCACGGCGAGCGACCAGGCAACGGTCGAAGATTTCACTGCCTTGCCAACGGTGGCGATTGCCGAGCCGGAAACTTTGACTTGCCTGGCGCCGAACATTATGCTTGATGCCAGCAATTCTTCCGCAGGTTTAGCCTTTGGACGCACAACGGCACTTTCTTCGTTGCCGGGCAGGACGTCTTTTTAGTCGGAACAATACATCCGGGGGTTTACAAATTGGAAATCACAAACCAGTACGGCTGCGTAGATAGCGCAGAAGTTGTTGTGCTTCAAGATACTGTGCCACCCGGTGCAGACGCTGGAGAACCTGCCACTTTGAATTGTCAACAGACCAGCCTCGAATTGGCAGGCAACGCCAGCGACCCGCTCGCCAACGTCTCTTTCGACTGGACAACTACGGACGGCAACATCGTTTCCGCTCAAAATACCTCCGAGCCGGTCGTGAACGCCGCCGGAACGTATTTCCTGACCGTCACCGACCTCGACAACGGCTGCACCTCGACGGATAGCGTAACCATTCAGGCGGTGACGCTGGACTCTTTTTTCTTTGAAATCGTGCAGCCGACCTGCCCATTGCCGACAGGTGAAATTGCATTTTCGAGCGTCGCAGGCGGCACACCGGGCTACGTTTATTCGATTGATGGCGGCATCACTTTTTCAGACAACCTCGTTTTTTCCGACCTCGAACCTGCTGTTTATGAACTCGTTGTGCAAGACGCCGACGGCTGCGAGCTGTCGGAAACCGTTCAAATCCTGCCGCCACCTGCCGTGGAAATCAGCTTCACCGAGCCGGTGCTGACGGTCAATTTTGGCGAGCAAATCCAACTCGACCCACAATTGAACGTGCCGCCGACTTCGCTCACGGAAATCACCTGGACGCCTTTCGCCACTGGCGAACTGAGTTGCGACGACTGCCTGCGCCCGATTTTGACGCCCAATTTGAGCGGCGAATTCACGCTTTTTGTGAGCGACGTGAATGGTTGCAGCGACAGCGCAAGCTTCGTTTTGGAGGTGGTGCGGTCACTGGAATTCTTCGTGCCGAATGCCTTTTCGCCCAATGGCGACGGCTTCAACGACGTGCTGATGATTTTTGCGCAGGAAGGTCTGGCAACGGAAGTGGTTAGTTTTCAAATCTTTAACCGCTGGGGCGGGGCTGTTTTTGCGCAGCGAAATTTTCCGGTGAATGTGCAGAGCTATGGATGGGATGGGACGCAAAATGGGAAGCAATGCGACGTGGGGGTTTATGTTTGGTTTGCGGAGGTGGAGTTGACGGATGGGGAGCGGGTGATTTTGAAGGGGGGCGTGACGCTGGTGAGGTAGGGCAAAAGCAAAAACTTGATTTACTTCGCTTTTCGAATATTTTTGACAAAAAACAAAACCACTTATTTTGAACGACGCCAGGGCATACGTTGAAAACTACCTGTCTTCCCTTTTGAAGGATTACATTCGAAGAGGCTTGGGCAAAGACGAGCAGCGATTATCTGTTTGGGAGCAAGTATTGATTTACAAATATTCACTCGATGGCTATGAAAGTTTGAATGAAGCCTTGCGGGATGGGCGTCCTCACCCAATGGAATTTTTGCTGAATACAGCATTGGACAAGTTGGAAAATTACAAGGAGAACGTTTTCCGGGGAGTAGTTTTGGATGAACCGAAGAAGCTGTTTTATCAAAAAATGCTCGATACGCAGCAGTTTTTTGTGGAGTCGGCTTTCGTTTCATGCAGCAAATCCAGGCGGGTAGCCAGTATGTATGCCAAGACGGACATGCTGCTAAACATAGAATGCCAGACAGGCAAAGAAATTGAGCAGTTCTCGTTTTTTGGCATTGGCAACCCAACGAATGAAAAGGAGGTTTTAATGAAAAGCAAGACGACTTTCCAGGTTGTCGGCATGGAAAGAGGGCTTGGAACAACCGAAATATTTTTAAAAGAGATTGTATGACAGCCATTCAGGAAATAGAAAAAAGGAAAAATCCTTTCACTCGCCAGGAAATAGCGGCGGCATCTTCCATTTTGTTCGACACCTTCAGCGTGGACGAAAAAGACGCTGCTCGAAATGAATTTTATGAAAAACAGATAGCGTACATCGAAGAGTTTGCGGGCTATCTGAACAAAATTTTAAGGTCGGATAAAGTCAAGACCAACGAGGAAAGAGTGACTTTAATGAAAGTGATTGCCAAACTGGTCGAGCAGAAGGAAACCCTGGAAATCCTTTCCGGCAAGGTTTCTCTGAAAGACCTTCAAACTGCCGCTGACCGATTTGCGAAAAAAGCTCAGTCATCAGTTGCGATGCCGAAAGTTTTAGAGAAATAACCTCCGAAGCGGTAGAAGAAAGACTGGACAGGCGAAAACCATTCACAAACCAAAAAAGGAAATTGACATGGCATATACCTTCATTACGACCTTTCGGGGCGGCACCTATATCGAACAAGTAGAAGCTGCCGGTGTGCTGGAAGTGGAAGCGACACATATTTGGGCAGAGCGCATTGCTCGCAAGCCGGAAATCGAACATTTGGACGCAAGCACATTCCATCAAACTTTCCAGGTTGAAATTGAAGAATATCCACCTGCGCCTATTGACGGATGCCCGAATGTTTGGTTCCTGTTTTATTTCTCAGGAAGGAACAGAATGGAGGTTCACATTGTGAAAACTGCCGTAGAATTTGAGCCTGCCAGGAAAAGAACCGAACCCGCCCATCATTATGCCTGAATTTCAGAAGTTGACTTTGCAGGATTTAACCTTTTTAAGTTTCGCAAAAGTCGGCGGGCTATTCCTTCTCATTTAAACCTGCCGAACACCCGAACAGTGGGTGAGATAAATGCTGAAAACGGAAAGAGGCTGGACGAGATGTTCAGCCTCTTTTTTTGTTTTTACCTGCCTTTGCAGAAAACTCGTTCTTACTTGTCCATTCGATACTTGGAGAAATCGGGGTCAAAAAACCCACATTTCTCCAAGTATCCATTTTCTACTCGGAGAAATCATTCTATTTTGACCCACATTTCTCCAAGTTTTAAAAAGCAATGGCATGGCTTATTCAATCATCGGCAGGGAAAACGAGCGGGAAAAACTGGACAAAATTCTCCAATCCGGGCAACCTGAATTTTTGGCGCTTTACGGCAGACGAAGGGTTGGCAAGACCTTTCTGATTCGCCAGCATTTGAAAGACCACCTGGTCTTTGACATTTCCGGCACGAAAGACGGGACGAAAGAGCAGCAAGTGCTCAATTTTTTCGCCGAGTACCTGATGCGCACGAAGCGGCAGAAACAGAACCTTCCTCCCAAAACCTGGCAACAGTCTTTTGAATACCTGGCAGATTACTTGTACGAATTGCCGCCGCC
Source organism: uncultured Saprospiraceae bacterium (assembly GCA_964533005.1). GTDB lineage: Bacteria > Bacteroidota > Bacteroidia > Chitinophagales > Saprospiraceae > UBA6168. Next base: position 5,352 of record CAZHLB010000111.1, on the reverse strand, counting down.
ACCGCAAGGAAAGCACGTCGTTTTTTTGGATGAAATGCCGTGGATGGACACGCCCAAGTCCGATTTCATTTCCGCCCTCGAATTCTTCTGGAACCAGCACGTTTCCAGAATGGACAACGTGCTGCTGATTGCCTGCGGCTCGGCTTCTTCCTGGATTCGCAAAAACCTCATCCATGCACGGGGCGGGCTGTACAATCGCATCACCCAACGCATCAAACTCGTGCCTTTCAACCTGCACGAAACCGCTCTTTTCCTGCAAAGCCTCGGCGTGAACTTGCCGCAATATCAAATCCTCGAGCTTTTCATGGTGATGGGCGGCATCCCTTTTTACCTGAAGGAAATTGAAAAGGGAAAAAGCTCTGCGCAATTGATAGACGAGATTTGTTTCTCGCAACAAGGGCTTTTGCGGGAAGAATACGGACAGTTGTACCATGCGCTTTTCCGCAATGCGGATTATCACGTCGCCATCGTAGAGGCATTGGCAGCCCGCCCGCAAGGATTGACGAGAGCCGAAATTGCAGCCGCCACAAAAATCAGCGAAGCGCCTTTGTCCAAGACTTTGGAAGAATTGGCGGAGTGCGATTTCATCAGTGTCTATCCACCTTTTTTCAATAAAAAGAAAGACGCCGTCTATAAGTTGACCGATTTGTACTCCTTGTTTTACCTCAAATTCATTCGTTTCAACCAGGGCGCCGGGGGCAGGATTTGGGAACAACTCTCGAAGCAAAGCACATATATTTCGTGGAGCGGGTACGCCTTCGAGAATATTTGTTTGCAGCACATCGGGCAAATAAAATCGGCGCTGGGCATCAGCGGGGTTTACACGACGCATAGCTCGTGGAAGTTCAAGGGCAACGATGCCTTGCCGGGCGCTCAGGTGGACATGGTGATTGACCGGGCAGACCAAATCATCCATTTGTGCGAGGCAAAATTTACCAAAGACAACTTCACGCTCGACGGCGAATATGCCGCCCGGCTGCGGCTCAAAAAGACCATTTTTAAACAGGCGACTCAAACGAAGAAGGCTGTTTTTACTACACTGCTCACCACTTATCCCGCCTTGCGGAACAAGTATTATTTGGAGGAAATTGATGGTGAGGTGACGATGGAGCGGTTGTTTGAGCGGTGAATAGCGTTGGTGTGCTTTTTATGCCCAATGTTGAAAATCTGAAACTACACTTCAGGATTTTCAACGACTCATGGGTTGTTTGTTTTTGAGTAAAACTCAGAAGCACACCTGACCAGCGGTTTGAAACCGGCGCTTCCATATCTTGTCTTCAAAGTTCAAAACTTATTGATGCTCCAAACACAGTAGTGATTTGGAATAAACAGCTATCAAGCATTGATGCGAATGTGTAGAAGTGCCGGGTGCAAACCGGGAGGAGCAGTGTGTGGGTTTATATGATAGCGTGGAACACACCTGACCAGCGGGGAGGATATAGGCGGTGCTTTTGAGGCTTTTGCGTCAAAAGCACCGCCTACAAAATTTGACGCAGCTTTCAGCTATTTTCTTGGATATTTGCGCAAATAATTAATGGTAAACTATGCACCAGCAAAGGCGTCGTAAAAAACTTTCCCGGCAGGTAGTCGCAGTGGACTTGTTTTGCGGCATTGGCGCTTTGACGAGGGGATTGCTCGACGCTGGAATTAAGGTGAAGGCGGGGTACGACATCGAGGAAGCCTGCCGCTATGGTTACAATAAAAACAACCAGGTTGATTTTTTTCGTGAAAATGTAGCCGACTTGAAAGGCGAAACCTTGATGCGACACTTTCCTGATAAAAGCCTGAAAGTTCTGGTCGGGTGCGCTCCTTGTCAACCGTTTTCCACCCACACCAACAAGTTGAAAGACAAACCTGCCGAAGACGAGCGTTGGAACTTGCTGGACGCTTTCGGGAAGTTAGTGGAAGAAGTTCGCCCGGACTTCGTTTCCATGGAAAACGTTCCTAATCTTCAACACCAGGACGTTTTTACCCGGTTCGTCACCAAATTGAATGAACTCGATTACAAGGTAACTCCCAAAGTCGTTTACTGCCCGGACTATGGCATCCCTCAAAAACGCAAGCGATTGGTGTTGCTGGCTTCTCTCTACGCCAAACCATGCCTAATCGAAAGAACCCACTTTCCTGAAACTTACCGAAGCGCCAAGTCCGTTATCGACCATTTGCCCGAAATAGAGGCAGGAGAGATTTGTGAAACCGACTTGCTGCATCGCTCGCCGAACATGAATGAAATCATGCTCAAACGCATTCGGGCTTCCAAACCCAACGGCACTTGGCTGGATTGGGAGGAAAGTCTTCGGACGAATTGCCATAAAACTGAAAAGGGCTTTTCCTACAAGTCGGTCTACGGGCGCATGGATTGGAATGAACCTTCGCCGACAATCACTACCCAATTTTACAATTTCGGAACAGGGAGATTCGGGCATCCGATTCAGGATAGAGCTTTATCGCTTCGGGAGGGCGCTCTCCTTCAAACTTTTCCTGAAGACTATGAATTCGTCGAGTCGCAAGCGAAAATCGAGTTTTCGAAAATTGGCAGGTTTATCGGGAACGCAGTGCCGGTGAGGTTGGGACAGGTTATTGGGCAGTCAATTATTGAACATTTTTCACTTCATTCTCTGATTTAATTTTCAACAAAAATATTCGTGTCATGATGGAAAAACCTGAATTGGAGCCACTGGCTGAAGTAGAGTCCCCACCTGAAGTAGAGTCTCCATACGAGATGACAATTAGTTTAAACGTCTTTAAACATTTAGGACTTAAACTGTACAGTAATATACCGGCAGTTCTCTCCGAAATTGTTGCGAACGCTTACGATGCGGACGCCACCGAAGTGAATATCACAATTGATAATGCTTCTCAAACGATTATCATTTCCGACAATGGGTCGGGAATGGGGCTTAAAGAAATCAACGACTTTTTTCTTAAAATAGGCGTGGACAAGCGGGAGAAGCAATTTAAAATAACCCCGAAGTTCGGCAGGTTAGTAATGGGCAGAAAAGGCATCGGAAAATTGTCCATTTTTTCCATTGCGGATGATATTGAAGTCTATACTTCGAAAACCGATGACAAGGGCATAAAACAAGTTCATGCTTTTCTACTAAAAAGAAGTGATATTGAAAATAAATTAAAAGAAGAAAATGACAACCCGGATAACAAAAGTAATTATAAACCTACACCGCTTCCGACCGAAAATATTGAAATTGCGACAGGAACGAAAATAGAATTAAAGAATTTCAAAAAAACGATTAGCCATACCACAAGTTTTTTGAAACGGCGCTTGGCTCGACGGTTTAGCATACTTGGGGATAAATACAAATTTACCGTGAAAATTGACGGAGAAGAAATAGGCATAGATGATAGAGACTATTTTGACAAAATCCAGTTTTTATGGCTTATAGGCGATGCCACCGACGAATACAGCGCCCGATTTTTAAATATTGTACAACCCGTTGCGAAATTAAATGGGAAGGTCGAAGGGACGGATTTTAATATTAAAGGGTGGATTGGTACGGTTAAACTTCCAAGTGATTTAAAATCCGATGATGACTCGAATAACAATAAAATAAGCATCTTGGCTCGTGGAAAACTTGGACAAGAAGACATATTGGAGTCTTTTAAGGAAGGTCGGATTTTCTCCGAATATGTGATTGGAGAAATCGAGGCAGATTTTTTAGATGACAATGACGAAGAAGATGTAGCGACGAGCAGCCGCCAGAAGTATGATGAAGAACATCCACGATACGTCGCCCTTCGGAAACATATAGACGGGCTACTGAAAAAGATTGGAAACGAATGGACTGACCTTCGTAACCGGGAATTGAAGAAAGAAGCCGTTGTCACCGCTGAAAAAGATGTTCCGGCGCTCAAAGACTGGTTCGACGAATTAAAGGAAAACCAAAAACCTGTCGCTGAAAAGATGTTTGCCACCATTCAAGGGCTTCATTTGGGTACGAGCGATGAAGCGAATAAAAAGCGCAAAGAGTTTTACAAGCAAGGCATTTATGCTTTCGAAAAACTCAGCCTTCAGCAAAAGTTAAACGAATTAGATAAAATCACCTCGGCGGACGATTTTCATTTGGCGCAAATCTTCAACGACCTTTCCGATATCGAGTCGAGCCTTTATTATGATATTACGCAGCAGCGTATTCAAGTCATTCGAAAATTTAATGACTTGGTAGATGAAAATGCTAAGGAAACAGTCCTTCAGCGATACCTTTTCGACAACCTTTGGCTTTTACATCCCTCTTGGGAAAGAGCTACCAAAGGTTCGGAAATCATTGAAAAAAAGGTCAAAGCCGAATTCGGGAAGATAGATGTAAAATTGACGGAAGAAGAAGGACGGGGAAGAATGGATATTAAATATCGTACCTATTCGGATAAACATATCATCGTCGAATTAAAACGTTATCAACCCGGATATGAAATTACCAAATGGAGATTGGCGGAACAAACCGAAAAATATGTAAAAGCATTGCGAAAATGCTTGAATGAAATAGGAAAATCTAATCCGTTTGTGGAGGCAATAATAATATTGGGTAGACTGCCTCACGACCTCACCAAAGATGAATTAAATGAAGCATTGGAAAAAGTGCCTGCCCGTGTCGTTCTTTACGATGAACTGATAGAACAATCGCTCGAAGCCTATAGTGCCTACCTCGCTCACGAGGTTAAATTGACGAAGCTGCGTGAAATAATAATTAAAATTGAAAGTAGTTTTTAAAGACCATGTCCGATATTTTCACCAAAGAAAAACGCTCCTCCGTCATGCGGGCGGTCAAAGGCTCGAAGAATAAGAGCACGGAACTTAAACTTATCGAATTTTTCAAGAGCCGCAATATCACCGGCTGGCAGCGCAACTATCCAATTTTCGGCTTTCCCGATTTCACTTTCCCGAAAAAAAAGATTGTCATTTTCACCGACGGTTGCTTCTGGCATGGTCATAATTGCCGCAACACGACGCCGAAATCGAACGCCGATTTTTGGAACAAGAAGCGAGAACGAAACATCCGACGTGATGCAGATGTAAATGAAAAACTCACGAGGAAAGGTTGGACGGTCGTTCGGATTTGGGAATGTGAATTGAAAAATGGAAGTTTTACAGAGAGAATTGAACGGGCTTTGGTTCAGTAATTGGAATGGAGCAGAACCTGCTGGTCAAATGTTTTCCACTCTATCATTTAAACTCACCCTCCGCTAATGCCAAGTGCAAAGCGCCATGAGCAAAATGGCAATTAGGATGAAAGCTCGTGCCTGCCTATCCCAACACCTGTTTCTCTTGCTCGCTCACCACTCCACCTCCCCCACAAACTCCCCAAAAAGCAAAACCCGCTGCACATCCCTCGCATTAAA
>CAZHLB010000110.1:8505-13102 GCA_964533005.1 uncultured Saprospiraceae bacterium | reverse complement strand
TGGTGGGACGTCTGACGTCCCACCACCAAATCACCAAATCACCAAATCACCAAATCACCATATTCAAATGAGCACTGGCTTAATTATCATAGCGTGTTTGTTCCTCATTGTCGTTGTCGTGTTGCAAATCGGCAAGGTGAACGAGCTGGCAGCCAAAATTCGGGGCGAAGAAGAAACCCAGGAGCGCTCGAACAAGAATCAGGGCATTTTTCTGTTGGCATTCCTGGTCGCCTTCATGGTTTACGTGGTTTGGACAACCCTTCATTTTTGGAATTGGATGATGGGTTATGGGCCCCACGAATCCGCTTCTGCGCATGGCGGTGAATTGGACAGCATGTTCAACGTCACGGCAGTTTTGACCGGGATTGTTTTCATCATCACGCACATCCTGCTTTTCTGGTTTGGCTTCAAATACTATGGTCGCAGGGGCGTGATTTCCACGTTCATCCCGCACGACAACAAGCTGGAGGTGATTTGGACAGCCGTGCCTGCGGTGGTCATGTGCTTCCTGGTGATTCGTGGCTTGGTCGGCTGGAACGAGGTGATGGCTGACGTGACGGCTGATGACGAAGCGACAGGCAACTATATGGAAATCGAAGCGGCTGCGATGCAATTTGCCTGGAATCTTCGCTATCCGGGCGACGACAACAAGTTGGGAGAGCGGAATTACAAGCTGATTCAACCCGGCGTCAACCCAATCGGTCAAAATTGGATGGACGACAAGAACCTCGACGACTTTTTTGCCGATTCGCTGGTCGTGCCGGTGGGCAAAAAAATCAGGGTCAGGATTACAGCGCTGGACGTGTTGCACAACTTCGACTTGCCACATTTCCGGGTGAAAATGGACGCCGTGCCGGGCATGCCGACCTACTTCATTTTCACTCCTATCACCACGACGTCTGAGTATCGCCAAAAACTGCGCAAGTATCCTGAATATCAAACGCTTAATGAAGACGGGGTGCCGCTTTGGAAGGCTTTCGACTATGAGTTGGCTTGCGCCGAATTGTGTGGCAAAGGGCATTTCAGCATGAGGCGCACCGTCGTGGTTGTTTCCGAAGATGAATATGCGACTTGGGCAAAGCGTCAGAAATCCTACTACATGACCAGCATTCGGGGTAAGGACGGCGACCCTCGCAAGGGTGAAGTCCTCGGCAACGAGCAGACGCAACGCAAGCAGGATTTTGAAACTTCGGTGGAAAAAGCCCTCGCCGGCTCGACCGAAGCCGACAAAACCATTCGCCTGAACAACGTCAACTTCGAGACCAATTCCGCCAATCTGACCGCCGAATCCACCGCTGAATTGGACTACTTAGTTGGCATCCTGAACAAGTATCCCAAACTGGAAATAGAAGTCGCCGGTCACACGGACGACACCGGCGAAGACGCTGCCAACCTCCAACTTTCGCAAGACCGGGCAGCCGCAGTCGCCGCCTACCTGACTAAAACCAAAGGCATCGCTGCCAACCGCATCACCGCCAAAGGCTACGGCGAAACCAAACCGCTCAAACCCAACGATTCCGAGCCAAACAAGGCGGAAAATCGGCGGACAGAGTTTAGAATTATCAAGCAGTAAAAGTTGAATGGTTAGATGGTTAAATGGTTAAATGGCTGGGAGCCACTCAACCATTTAACCATCTAACCATCTAACCATTAAGATATGGCTAACGTGACGACAGACGCTGTTTACGAAAGAGAACAGCAACTCATCGAAGAATTGGGCTTCGACGACCACTTCCACGAGCATGAGCACGCGGACAAGTTCAAGTCCAATTTCATCACGAAATACATTTTCAGCCAAGACCATAAGGTTATCGCCCGGCAGTTTTTGATTACCGGGATGATTTGGGCAATCGTTGGGGCGGGGATGTCCATCATTTTCCGGCTTCAGTTGGGCTTTCCCGAATCTGACCTGATTTGGCTGAAACCACTGTTGGGCAAGTGGATTGAGGTGAATGCGGAGACGGGCATCGGCAAGCTGGCGCCTGAATTCTACTACGCCCTCGTGACCATGCACGGAACCATCATCGTGTTTTTCGTGCTCACGGCAGGTTTGAGTGGTACGTTCAGCAACCTGCTGATTCCGTTGCAGGTAGGCGCACGAGACATGGCATCGCCGTTCCTCAACATGCTTTCCTACTGGTTCTTTTTCCTGTCCAGCGTGATAATGATGTATTCCCTTTTCCTGAACACGGGGCCCTTTGCAGGCGGCTGGGTGGCATATCCTCCTTTGAGCGCATTGCCGCAGGCATCCGATGGTTCCGGAACAGGCATGACGCTTTGGATTTTGAGCCTTGTTTTCTTCGTGATTTCGGTAGGCTTGGGCGGCATCAATTACATCACGACCGTGCTCAACCTTCGCACGAAGGGCATGACCATGTGGCGGATGCCGCTGACCATCTGGGCATTTTTGGTCACGGCGATTTTGGCGCTGCTTTCGTTCCCGGTGCTAGTTTCTGGATTCTTGTTGCTGATGTTTGACCGGGGAATGGGCACGAGCTTCTATCTGAGTGAAATTTTCATCGGCGGGCAGGCGCTCGACCACGTTGGCGGCAGCCCGATTTTGTACCAGCACTTGTTCTGGTTCCTGGGTCACCCGGAGGTTTATATCATCATTCTCCCAGCGATGGGCTTGGTTTCCGAGACCCTTTCCGTGCATTGCCGCAAGCCGATTTTTGGCTACAAGGCAATGGTTTATTCGATTCTCGCCATCGGCTTTTTGAGCTTCATCGTGTGGGCGCACCACATGTTCATGGCAGGCGTGAACCCGTTCATCTCGAACTTCTTCGTGATTTTCACGCTGATTATCGCCGTGCCTTCTGCGGTGAAAGTTTTCAACTGGATTTCCACCATGTTTAAGGCGAACATCCGGTTCAACGCTGCGTCGCTTTTCGCCGTCGGCTTCGTTTCGATGTTCATTTCCGGCGGTTTGACGGGCATCTTCCTCGGCAATTCGGCGATTGACATCCAAATGCACGACACCTATTTCGTGGTGGCGCACTTCCACATCGTGATGGGCATCGCCGCATTTTTTGGGATGTTCGCAGGCGTCTATCACTGGTTTCCGAAGATGTTTGGGCGATACATGAATGCGACGCTGGGCAAGATTCACTTTTGGGGCACCATTGTCGGCGCTTACGCCATTTTCTGGCCCATGCACTACCTCGGCATGGCAGGCGTTCCCCGCCGGTATTACAGCTTCGACACTTTCCAGACCTTCTCTCATTTTGCCGATTGGAACAGGTTCATCACCATCGCCGCCATTTTGACTTTTGGCTTCCAGTTGTTGATGGTGCTCAACTTTTTTTACAGCATTTGGAAAGGCAAGAAAGTCACCACGCCGAATCCTTGGGGCGCCACGACGCTCGAATGGACGACGCCTATCAAACCCGGTCACGGCAACTGGCCCGGCAAGATTCCAACCGTCCAGCGTTGGCCCTACGATTATGGCAAAGACGGGCAGGAATTCGTCCCCCAAGTCGAACCGCTCAAGCCGGGCGAAAGCGACCACGGGCATTAAAATGATGGTAACTATAACTGAGGGGTGGCCATCGGTAGGAACTAAGAATGCTTGAAAAATTCAGAGTGTCCAGGTTAACTTGAATGCATTTGTTAACCAAACACTCTGAACATATGAAAACTTAAAACTCAATACACTACTAATCTTTAAAAATTGTTAGCATGGAAAAATTCACTTACTCAATCACTAAGCTGAGCTTTGCGTTGGTGTTCTTGTTAGCATTTGCCGGATGCAAAAAATCACCAGATGATGCGATGGAAAAACCCATCTTTGAGCCACTGTATTCCGGCGGCTTTGGCTCAAGCCCAACCAGCGTGAACCTTGGTTACGATGTAGTCATCAACCGAACCACCACTTTCCAGAACGGACTTACCCAAAATTCGCCAGGCTGGAAGAAGCTTGAAGCGCTGCCGGAAACGGAGTCTTATACCTTACAGGTCAATGTAAGCAACGGCAATTTTTATATGCTCAAAGACAATATTGTCGTGCAGTCTCTGATGAATGACCAGGTGCCGCTTGAGGAGCGGGTAGCCAAAGTAGAAGTAGCAAATGAAATCAGCACTTCTTACGATTATCAGGACAATACTATCAGTACGGTACCGACAGGAGACCTTTCCACCCTTATTATGCAGGAACTTACAGGTCAGGTGCCCGGGTCGCCAGTTGACACGAACTTGCTGAACGCACAAGACATAACCTATACAGTAAATAGCAACACCATAACGATTGTTAGCCTGATTGCACAAGGGGATGACACAAACAGCACTATCCTGTTGAACAAAAACACGGGTCAGCAACTGCTGCTCATGTTTTACAATGACAGCGACCCATCGAAATTGGAAGCAATGGCATCGTTCCAGTATGACTCATCCAATCACCTTCAGTTCAGCACCTTCACCTTCTACGACTACCTGTCGGATGGCGATGTAAAGCATCGCATAGAAAAGTGGACTTACTCAAACTATTCTCTCACCTTCCAATAAAAGCTAAACATGAAAAAGAATATTATCTCCTTTTTAGTCCTGTTTTTCACGCTGGCAACCGCAATGCAAGTTGTAGCACAGCGCCGTGTGGACTGGG
>CAZHLB010000110.1:0-8495 GCA_964533005.1 uncultured Saprospiraceae bacterium | reverse complement strand
GGGTGCACGGCTTCAACGGCGATGCAACCCACTGGGCGGGCTACGCCGCAGCATTTGCAGGTGCACGCCAAATGACGAGTAACATTCCTGATTACGAAACGACGATGACTATTGATGACATTACGGATGACGTCAGAGACCAAATCCCTAATAACCTTACCAACAATATTGGGATTGGTCACAGCCTTGGCGGGGTTGTTTGCCGAAACATTGAGGCGGATGGCTTCAGTGACGTGGATGGCGTAATCACCGTGCACAGCCCGAACAAGGGCGCAACCATAGCCCATGCCGTGAACAACGGGCAGGCACAGGCATTCTTTACCCATGTTGCCACGACGCTTACCGATGCCATCAACAGCGTCTTTACAGTCCTCGGCGATGATGTTGAAATATTGAACAACTTGATTGGCTATACAAATTTTATCATTGACGGGTTGAACAGCATATTAAATATGTTTTTGGGGCTTTTTGGCGAGACAGGCAATATCATCCCCAATATTGGTGAAGTTGGAACTCCCGGCACCCCGAACATCGAAGATTTGATTGCCGAATTCTTCAATATGATAAACGACCCGACCACGCAATCCGTCATTGACGACATAGACCCTACCAGTCAGTTTATGCTCGACCTGAACACCTTCCCAAGCACAGCGCCACGCATCGAAGTTCATGGGTATGAAAAAGACCATGAAATGCTTAGGCTTGGGTGTTCTACACTTAATGAAGTTTGGAGTGATCCACTTGCAACCACCACGGCGCTCCCTGACAATTGCCTTTTCGACGAAGTCAACGGTGCCAATACTGCCCTACTTGCCCTTCAAGGTGTGCTAATTATCAACCTGGCGATTATTGCGAGCCCTTTGAGGATAAAGAAAACGAGGAATATCGTCAGGGCAATTGGCGATGTCGGGGATGTCAGGCACCTCGTAACCGGGGGCTTGGAAGCAGGCTATGAAGACCTCCTTGGCACCCAGTGGCAGACCGTCACAACCACGCATAACGTTTTTTCGCAGCAATGCCAGAACCAGGTCAACGGCATCTCCGCCCAGATTACCCAATTTATGCAACAGTACCAGCAATGCCAGGCATCCGGCGGCGGCACTAGCTGTAACAGCTATCTTTCGGCGATAAACACTTTACAGAACCAAATCAATTACCTGCAAAGCAGTAGCTCCTCCTGCTGGACGACTGTTACTTCCACCTACTCCGTCCCTGTCGAAGCCCCTAACGCCCCAAACGACGGCTTCATCCTCGAAGCCGAAATGACCACGGGTGCTACAGGTGTGCCGACTTACCAGAACAAGGAAGTGAACCACATGGAGGTATTAAATCACCCGGAAATGTGGAAGAACTTTAACTTTATTTTTGATAGGGAGGCTGGTGACTTTTTCCATACACCTCCACAATAAACTTCATCGAAGGAGACGGGAATAAATGCCTGTCTCCTCCCAAAAATAGGTAATGAAAATAAAAATATTGACGACTTCAATCCTGATACTATTAGGATTCCAAGGGTGCAAGAAAGACCAAATATCTAAAGATGATACTGGCGCTATTATTAAGAAGCCCTATATTTGGAAATCTCCTTTGACCAACAACCAATGGATATGGTCAGGAGCTATACAGCTACCCATATTTGAGGAAAAATACTTTACAGCTACCCATTTCGAGGCTAACGCCAAGCTTGCGGCACTTGACATTTTTACAGGAGAGACGGTGTGGGAATGGAATGATTATTTAGGTAGGGATAAAGACACTATATTCTTAGATTTAACATGGCCTTATCGATATGAAAACATTCTGATTTTTCAAAAAGGCCCACGTTCCTATTGCATTGACTTGACAACTGGTCAAACAGTTTGGAAAATAGAAGCCAGCCAAGGTTTTGCAACTTACCTCACGGGTACAAAGACAGAATTCTTATCTCAAGGTTACAATGGTGATACGATGGGGTATAGATATTATGTGGACTATTTAGGTGATATTTATTCAGGCACTAAATATCCTTTGCCCCACCCTGACAATTTTGAACTTATTCCCAACAACTCTGCACAGTTAGCAACCGCCACCAATGGTGGTGTTCTCTTTGAAGTTAACAATAAGAAATACCTATTGAGTGGCTACGCAAAAAGTGCTGAAAACTGGAACGTCCTGCCATTCCTCGGCCTATACAACCGCACCGACGACAAATGGGAATATACCGAAAAGCAGATATTGCCCAAACATTGGACTCACTCCATATCCAACTTCCCCATCATCTCCGAGAACATCGTGGTCACGAGCGTCGGGAACCACATCTGCGCCAACGAGTTGTGGACGGGCGACAGCATCTGGGCCTACGACTGCGGCGGCAACTTCGACTACGGCGGCTTCCTCGTGCACGAGGGGTGCATCTACGCCATGGCAGAAGCCAAAGCGCTCTACTGCCTCGACCTGCACACGGGGACGGTCAACTGGAAGCAGGACTACGACGGCCTCGGCACCACCAGCCGCATGATGTCGCACCTGAACGGGGTGCTATACTTCAGCAGCGGCGGCAGCGGCACGCTCATGGCAGTAGACATGGCTACCGGCAAAATCATCTGGAACTTAGAAAGCCCCGACGACGAGAGCTTCAAGGAGGTGGCAATTTACCCTGGTAAGGATGGCAAGAAGCCGCTCATACTTACTGCTACCTATCAGAATGCGTACTGCTACGAAGCAGTGCGCTAAACATTGAACCCCTCTGCTCACTTGCTGGGCGCAAGTCCGCTAATAACGTGCTAAGTAGTTACAGATGATGAATGATGAACGATTTCGCAGCACTCATTTATCATTCATTATTCATCATTCATCATTCAAAAAGTGTATTCAAAGACAAAAGCAATAGCAGTCAGCCAGGTGAGTCTGGTTTCTCAAAAAGTGAGGGACTTTGGCGAATTGGTGAAATTCAAACTGAACCTAACGGTGGTTTTTTCCGCCGTGATGGCATACCTGATTGCGGCAACGGGACAGGTGAATTGGCTGGCTGTCAGCATTTTAGGCTTGGGCGGATTTTGTGTAGCCGGGGCGGCGAATGCGCTGAACCAGGTGCTCGAGCGGGATTTTGACAAGTTGATGAAACGTACAGCTAACCGCCCGGTGGCGGCAGGCAGGATGAGCATTTCCGAAGCAGTTTTGACGGCAGGCTTGTTGAGCATCGCAGGACTGACTTTGCTGGCATTGTTCAATCCCTGGGCGAGCTTTTTTGGCGTCGTGGCGATGTTGAGCTATGCTTTTTTGTACACGCCGATGAAGCGGATTTCGCCTGCGGCAATTGCGGTGGGCGCATTTCCCGGCGCTTTGCCTGCGCTGATTGGGTGCGTGGCTTTTCAGGGAGAATTGACTTCGCTGGCCTGGGCGCTTTTTGCGATTCAGTTTTTTTGGCAATTCCCGCATTTCGGCGCAATTGGCTGGCTCGGTTTCGAGGATTATCAAAAAGCAGGCTTCAAGTTTGTCGCCTCGAAAAACGGGGAGCGTGATACGAGCACGGGCTGGCAGGCTACACTTTATGCTTTGTGCCTGTTGCCAGTGGGTTTGACGCCTTATTTTTCAGGCGTGACCGACTCGGTTTCAGCCATCGTGTTTGTGATTTTGACGCTTGGATATGCCTGGTTCGGCTGGAATTTGCACCGCAGGAATGACCGGAAAGCGGCGATGCAGTTGATGTTTAGCTCGTTTTTTTACCTGCCATTCGTGTTGATGGCGCTTTGGCTGGACAAGATTTAGTCCGCCACCCACCTTTCCGAAAGTTTCAAACTTTCGGAAAGGTTAGTCCTTCAAAAAGGGAGATTGAAAATGCAAATGACCATCGAGAAGAATATCTCCAGGAACAAAATCCACCCCCACAAATTTGCTTTGGCGGTGGGTTGCGGCTCCATGCTGATGTTGTTTGGGGCACTAACGAGCGCCTACATGGTGCGGCAATCGGCGGGCAACTGGCTTGAATTCAGCCTGCCGAAAGTCTTCACTTTCAGCACTTTGACAATTTTATTGAGCAGCCTCACTTTGCATGGTTCTTACATCGCCTTCAAAAAAGGCAAGGAGTCAACCTACAAATTGTTGCTCCTGGCGACTGCGGCGCTGGCATTGTTATTCTTCGTTTTTCAATACCAGGGTTGGCTGGCGCTGAACGAGCAAGGCGTCACCTTTGCGCTGAACCCTTCCGGCGATTTCGTTTACGTGATTTCCTGGATTCATGCGGCGCACGTGATAGGTGGTTTGGCAGCTTTGGCGGTTGCGATTCTTCATGCTTTCGCACTGCCGTTCAAAGCGACCCCGAAACGCAAAGTTCGATTTGAATTAACCTTGACCTACTGGAATTTCGTGGATTTGCTGTGGGTGTATTTGTTCTTGTTTTTGACTTTTTACAGGTAAAAAAAGTGATTGGTGATTGGTGATTGGTGATTGGGGAGCCCCAGCCAATCACCAATCACTAATCACCAATCACCAACTGACAATGGCTTCAGAAGCAGCAGTTTTACATCACGAGACGGACGAACAAGACGAGTCCCACCTCTGGGAAGGCGGGAAGTCGCCCTTCAATGCGAGCTACGGCAAGATAATGATGTGGTACTTTCTACTGTCCGACGCATTCACGTTTGCCGGGTTTTTGATTGCTTACGGCGCCTTGCGTTTCAGCAGTCCGACGTGGCCCGTGCCGGATTTCGTTTTTGCCAAGATTCCATTTTATGGGGGGACGCATGAGTTGCCGCTGCTTTTCGTCACGTTCATGACTTTCGTGCTCATCGCAAGTTCCGTCACGATGGTGCGGGCGGTGCAGGAAGGGCATCGTGACAACAAAAAAGGCGTGATTGTGTGGATGTTGGCAACCATCGTCGGCGGCGCAACCTTCCTCGGTTGCCAGGCTTGGGAATGGACGACTTTGATAAAAGAAGAAGGCGTCACCGTGACGACCAACCCGTTTTCGATGCACTTGCAAGGCGGCACTTACTTGACGGGGCAGGAAATCGAACAGGCGGGTCTGAAAAAAGTCGAAGCAGATTTTCACGGTCAAAAGTCAACTTACTATCTCCAATCTGGTGTTGCCGATGTGGCAGATAACAGGTTTTACGAAAAGGCTGACCACTTCGGAAGAAAGTATGCAGAAAACCCGGAATTCCGGGAATTCAAGGAAAACAGCCCCTATCTGGTCACTATCAACCACGCTACACACAATTACGAACCCGGTGCAATCAACGTCGCCGGAGTGGTGACGAAGGAAGAATTTGGGCCCAAAGCATTCGGCGCTCTGTTCTTTTTCATCACGGGTTTTCACGGTTTCCACGTGTTTTCCGGCGTCTGTTTTCTGACGATTGTTATGCTTCAAGTGGCAAGCGGCGTGTATGCCCGCAGGAATAATCATTATGAAATGGTGGAAAAAATAGGCTTGTACTGGCACTTCGTAGACTTGGTCTGGGTGTTTGTATTCCTGGTTTTCTACCTGCTGTAATTCTTGATATTGAGATATTGGGATATTGGGATATTGGCTATCCCAATATCCCAATATCCCAATATCCCAATATCCAATTTTCAGAATCATGGCGCATCTAAGCTACGAAGAACAAAAAAAGCTGGTTTTATACGGGTTGAAAATCCTCGGCATTGTCACGGTAGTCGAGGTGTTTATTGCCTTGTTGTTCAACGGGCATATTTTTCCCAGCTTCGACAAACAATACCTGAATTTTTTGGGCAAGCATACCGCTTTCATT
Source organism: uncultured Saprospiraceae bacterium (assembly GCA_964533005.1). Lineage (GTDB taxonomy): Bacteria > Bacteroidota > Bacteroidia > Chitinophagales > Saprospiraceae > UBA6168. The sequence continues at coordinate 2,766 of CAZHLB010000110.1, read as the reverse complement.
CTCGGCGGCATTTATGGCTTGTTGATGATTGGCTTTAGCCTTTATAAAGCTCGTTTTATCGTCTATAATTTCATGCACCTGGGACACGAAGTGCAGGGTTTGCGATGGAGTGTTTTGCTGCCGACGCTACTGCTTGTTTGGGCAGTTATCGCATTTTTCCAGGAAGGATATGAGTGGAAAAGAAGCCGTGAAAAAGTGCAGGAACGAGACAGGATTGAGCCGGGCAACGGCAGTCTCGATTACGACAGGCATACTATTAACTGCTTAATCTGACAAAAAAGGCGAGACCAACAGGCTCGCCTTTTTTGTTTTTGAAAATATGGAAAAGGAAAAAGCGCCTCAGCGCAAATGGAAAATTGTGTTAAAAACCATTTTCACGATGGTGGTGCTGTTCGGGTTGCCTGCCGCTTCTTGGTATTTTTTAAGCTCCGGCGTGAAATATCGCAAAGAACGGCTGGCGGAATTGAGCGACTTGGGGAAGGTGGGCAGCTTTAAAGTGAAGAATCAAAGCAACCTGCCCGTCTCGCCGGAAATCATGAAGGGCAGGGTTTCTGTCGTACATTTTCTGCCGGAAGACCAGGTAGAAGCAAAGAATCAAACCGCTCAAATTGCAAGGCTTCACCGCAGTTTCGACGATACGGAAGACTTGATTTTTCTGTCTTTTTTGCCTGCTGATTCAACTACAAACCTGCTCGTCAAAGCCAAGGAATTGGATATCAAAGACGAAAAACAATGGTTCTTGCTCGGCGCAAAAAAGGAGGAATTGAATGTTTTGGCAACGAATAATTTCAAAATTCAAGACCCGGCAACAGGCGTGGCATTGGTGGATACCAGCCTGACCGTTCGCCGGATTTACAATATTGGAAGCAGCGAGGATTTGAATTTGCTCGTGGAGCATATTGCTATGGTTATTCCGAAACAAAAACGGCGTACGCTTTAATTTGAATTAGGATATTAAGGATGCTCAAGGATATTAAGGATTGGGACGGAGTCCCAATCCTTAATATCCTTGAGCATCCTTAATATCCTGATTCAAACACTCAGATGGAAGCTATTTCACCAAATATTCAACTCGAAAAAAAGCTAAATCGCTATGCCTGGCTGATTACAATTGCCGTGCTGCTTCTGGTTGGCATGATGCGCCGGGTGAAATTTGATACGGGAATTGATTTCTCTTTTTTACCCGCCATATATTCCACTTTAAATGCTCTGACGGCTATTGTACTGATGATTGCGCTCTATTTTATTAAAAACAGGCAGATTGAAAAACACCGAAAAGCCATGAATATGGCGGTCATTTCTTCCTTCTTGTTTTTGCTGGGATACGTGATTTATCATTTCACGACAGAGGAGACGAAATATGGAGGAGAAGGCGTCATCCGCAGCGTTTATTTCTTTTTATTAATTACCCACGTCGTGCTGGCGGCGGTGATTTTCCCGTTTATTTTATTCACTTATATCCGGGCATTCACCAATCAATTTGACCGACACAAGCGTTTGGCAAAGTGGGTTTATTGGGTTTGGCTTTACGTGGCGCTGACGGGGCCCGTGATTTACTTCATGCTAAAACCATATTATCGTTGAATTGAACTCAAAGCTGACAGGTGGAAAACGGATATTTTGAGCGGAAAAAAATGAAATTTTTTTCCGCTCAAAATATCCGTTTTCCACCTGTCAGCTTTAGCCAATTTTTAAGCCGATGAAAAAGCATTTGCTAAAAATCGCCTTCCTGTTTTTCCTCTGCGTGGCGGCGCTGAACGAAGCCCCGGCGCAGTGCCCGATGTGCAAAATCGCCGCCGAAAGCAACCTGAAATCCGGCGGCAAAGCGGGCAGCGGCTTGAACACGGGCATTTTGTACATGCTCTCCATGCCGTATTTGCTTGTTGGAACGCTCGGCTACCTTTGGTGGCGCAACCGCCGAAAAGTGGCTGGCGAAGACCTGCCCGATGATTTGCCGGAGCGAAACCTGAATTAAAAACAGAACCTTCCACCAGTCCTGACAGCACTTCAAGTGCTGTCAGGACTTTTTTGTTTTTACCTGCCTCATGCCTGCCAACCTTCTCGAAATCAGGAACTTGCGAGTCAGTTTTCCTTCGCTGGAGGAAAGCTCAACGACAGCGGTGGACGACGTTTCCTTCGCCTTGCAGGCAGGCGAAACGCTCGGCATCGTTGGCGAATCCGGGTCGGGAAAGTCAGTGACTGCCTTTTCGATTTTGGGCTTGATTTCCCCGCCGGGCAGGTTGGAGAGCGGCGAAATCATTTTTCAAGCGCCTGGAAAAGTCCCGGTGGATTTGGCAAAGCTGCCACCGGATGCTTTACGGCGGATTCGAGGCAAGGAAATCGCCATGATTTTCCAGGAGCCTGCCACCTCGCTCAACCCTGTTTTTCGCTGCGGCGAACAAGTGGCAGAGGCGATTCGGCAACACAAAAAAGTGAGCGAAAAAGCGGCTCGCCAGCAGGTGCTTGCCCTGTTTGAAAAGGTGCAATTGCCAGAGCCGGAGCGGATGTACCGCTCTTTTTCCCACCAAATTTCCGGGGGGCAGCGGCAGCGGGTGATGATTGCGATGGCGCTTGCCTGCAACCCTTCGCTGCTCATTGCCGACGAGCCGACCAGCTCGCTCGACGTGACCGTACAGAGGGCAATTTTGGATTTGCTGAAGGAGATGAAAAACGAGTGGGGCGGCTCCACGATTTTCATTTCTCACGACTTGGGCGTGGTGGCGGAAATGGCTGACCGGGTGCTGATTATGCAAAACGGGCAGGTGG